>JAULZL010000053.1:0-1715 GCA_032117355.1 Candidatus Nanopelagicales bacterium | reverse complement strand
GAATTGCGGGCTAATCACGAAGGGACCCATTACGAATGGAATTGAGCAGCGAGCAGATCGAGACGTTGCTCGAAAGAGCTGGCCGTCGGCAACAACAAGCAACCGGGCGGCACTTCTTCCGGTGACAGCGAGCGCGCCGCAAAACCACCGACCCACACCTCGCACTTGCCGACCAACAACTCAGCGAGTTTGTGTAGCTGTTGCAGCGCGGGCACCTCATTCTCAGGCATCACCAAAGAGACGAGAACGGCGCAGGCATCAACCTCGAGCGCAAAACGCGCGATCTCATCGGCCGGACAGTCAACACCAAGATAGTGAGTGCGGAAGCGACGCGTGGCCGCGAGCCAACTGCACATCAAAATACCGAGCTCATGCCGCTCGCCCGATAGGGTGGACAACACGAGGCACGGCCCGTTATCCGAACGCAGGTATCCCCGCGAAACCGAAATGATCAAGCGACGAACGATGTCCGTCGTCATGTGCTCTTGGGCGATCGACACCTCGCCGCGGTGCCAACGTTCACCCACCTCCTGCACGAGAGGCACGAGAACCGTGTTGACCACTTCATTTGGCGGCAGCAAAGCAACCGCAGAAGTCAGCACCTCTTCGACCCCCGAGGGGTCGGAGTGGGTCACCGCATCTAAAGCGCGCTCAACGAAGGACTGACCGCGCGAGGGGCCGGGGCGAGCCTGACCGCCCGAATCAGCAACTAATTTGGCGAGCTCGCCCTCATCCAAGGCCGCAAGCCGGCTGATGGTGTGGCCAAGCTCAGTCGCCGTTCGCAGCAAACGCAATCGGGCCACGTCGGCGGCTGAATAGGTTCTTCGACCAGATCCATCTCGGGACGGTCGAACGACCTCGTAACGCCGCTCCCAGGCCCTGAGGGTTTCCACCGAAAGGCCTGTCGCCTGCGCGACCGCCTTGATGGTGAATTGGCCAGTAGATCCCATGGCTGCCGGTTTGTTCATTGTTTGTCCAAGCTGTGTACAGCCATTACCTGTACAACATCTTGACAAACTTCGGGGGCGATGTCACTATCTGTCGGTCGAATAGATTCGCGTACGCAGGATCGCGGTACGCCCCAACACTTAAACGGAGTACTGCCATGATTCGCTCATTCACTCGCAAGGCTGCTTTTGCCGCCTGTTTGACTTTGTTATCGGCCGCCTCGGCTTATGCCGGCAGCCCGACGGTTCTCGATGTCGCTAAGCAGAAGGGTAACTTCAACACCCTCGCCAAGGCCATTGAGGTTGCCGGTCTACAGGATGCCCTCGCCGCCCAGGGCCCGGTCACCATCTTCGCGCCGACCGATGAGGCTTTTGCCAAGTTGCCGCCGGAACAGCTCGAGGCGCTGCTGCGCCCCGAGAACAAGGATCAGCTCGTGAAGATCCTCACCCGCCACGTGGTGCCGGGTAAGGCTCTCGAGTCGGATGATCTCAAGCGCACCCGCAGCGCCAAGACGGAAGCGGGCGATGACGTGAAGGTCGAGCTCGTGCGTGGCCGCCTGCGCGTCGACGGAGCCCGCGTAACCGGTGACTACAACGCCGCCAATGGCGTCGTGGTTGCGGTCGACAGCGTGTTGCTGCCGAACTGATCTGGTCAGGCTCGGGTCATGGATGACCCGACAGCAAGGACGCTGAAAGTCCATGGATGACACGGCCGGGTGGCGAAAGCTACCCGGCCGTGGACATTTTTAGGATCTGATAATCCAATCC
>JAULZL010000052.1:0-1665 GCA_032117355.1 Candidatus Nanopelagicales bacterium | reverse complement strand
CGCGCCAGCAGCAACCTCCTTGGCAGGGACCTTCAATGCCATCGCCCGAATCGACTGCGGACTCGGCCCCACCCAGATGAGCCCTGCAGCAATCACCTGCTCGGCGAACTCCGGATTCTCCGACAGGAAGCCGTATCCCGGATGGATTGCGTCGGCGCGAGCCGCAATGGCTGCGGCGACCACCGCTCCCGAGTCCAGATAGGTCTGCGAGCTGCTGACCCCGGGAAGGTGCACCGCCAGGTCAGCCTCAGCGACGAAGGGCTCCCCGGCATCCGCGGTGGAGTGCACGACGACGCACTCGATGCCCATCGCATGGGCGGTACGCATGATCCGGCGCGCGATCTCCCCACGGTTCGCGATGAGTAGCCGGGTGATCACTCGTTGCGGTTTGCTGGTCACGGCCATCACATCCGGAAGACGCCGAAGGAATCGGCGCCAGCGATGGGGGCGGATTGCACAGCCCGCAGGGCCATGGTCAGCACATTGCGCGTGTCACGTGGATCAATGATTCCGTCGTCCCACAGTCGACCCGTCGCGTAGAGAGCGGTCGACTGCTCCTCCACCTGGTGCTCAAAGGCATCGCGCATCGGGGCGAAGGCGTCCTCGTCAAAGACCTGGCCGGCCGCCTCGACCTTCTGGCGGGCCACGATGGTCATCACCCCGGCCAGTTGCTTCGGGCCCATCACCGCAATGCGGTGATTCGGCCAGGTGAAGACGAAGCGCGGGTCGTAGGAGCGTCCGGCCATCCCGTAGTTTCCGGCCCCGTAGGACGCGCCCATCATGAGAGTGATCAGCGGCACCCCGCTGTTGCTCACGGCATTGATGAGCTTGGCGCCGTCCTTGATGATCCCGCCGCGCTCATAGCGGGTGCCCACCATGAAACCGGTGATGTTCTGCGCAAACAGAATGGGGACGCCCATCCGGTTGCAGAGTTGGATGAACTGGGCCCCCTTGTTCGCCTCCTCGCTGAACAGAATGCCGTTGTTCGCAAGGACCCCTATCGGGACGCCGCTGATGACCCCCCAGCCAGCCACCAGCGTCGTCCCGTAGAGCGGCTTGAATTCGTCGAACTCACTCGCGTCGAGCACGCGTGCCAGGACCTCCCTCGCCTCGAATGGAACACGTAGGTCCGCAGAGGCGATTCCTAGTAATTCCTCGGACGAGTAGCGGGGAGGCGCAGCTTTGGACGTCGACATCTGCCTGTGTCGGGATTGCCTGAGGTGGCCGACGATGTCGCGGCCAATGCGCAGGGCGTCGAATTCGTCGCGTGCCAGATAGTCGGCCAGGCCCGAAACACGGGCGTGCATCTCGGCACCGCCAAGGGATTCGTCGTCGGCGTCTTCATCAATGGCCATCTTGACCAGCGGCGGGCCACCGAGATACACCCGCGCCGCATCCTTCTGCAGGACGACGTAGTCACTCATGCCCGGGATGTACGCCCCGCCTGCGGTTGACGACCCGAAGACCAGGGTGATCGTCGGAATTCCGGCTGCGGAAAGGCGGGTCAAGTCCCGAAAGGTCTGACCGCCAGCGGTGAACACGTCGACCTGCTTGGTCAGGTCGGCCCCACCGGACTCGGTCAGCGATACCAGCGGCAACCGGTTGGCGCGGGAGATCTCCATGGCGCGCAAGCTCTTGGCCACCGAGGTCGGCGACACTGATCCG
>JAULZL010000051.1:0-13553 GCA_032117355.1 Candidatus Nanopelagicales bacterium | reverse complement strand
CTCGAATCGAGCAACGCGACGTATCGGGCTGCCGCATTCTGCTCGAGCCCGATCGAGTTAGCGGCCTTGCTGATGTTCAGCACCCGTGCCGTCTGTCCGGCTAGTCGGTGCAGAAGGTCCGTGAGGAGCGCACCGTGACGGACTGCCGACAGGTCTCGAACATCTCTGCTCAGCGTCAATGACACGTAATTCTCGAGCCAGCGATTCCTCGCGGCAGGGCTTGACGCGGCGAGCGCGAGCGGAAAGCCCCCGGCCACCATGCGTTCGATGTACTCACCGCGATTAGTCGCGTTGGGCAACGGTGACAGGCTCCGCTCGGGATTATCGAAGAAGTCCTCCAGCCAGGTCTCGTGGACCCCGTCGATCTCTCCTTGGGAAAGGGGAAGCACCTGGAGTCGGTCTAGGCGGCCCGTGAGCGCTTGCGATCCTCCGGGCAACGACTGGTGCTGGGCGGAACCGGTAAGAACGAATCTGCCGGGCGCAGTGCGCCGGTTTAGTTCAGCTTTGATGGTATCCAGCAAGATGGGGGCTCGCTGGTACTCGTCGATGCACACCAACTGAGCGCCGGCGAGCATCGTCGCCGGGTCGGTGCGAACCGCGTCCAGGGTTGCCGGGTCATCAAGGTCAAGGATCCGGCCGTCTCGCTGGCCAGCGATCTGGCGCAGGAGCGTCGACTTGCCCACTGAGCGTGGACCCTCAAGAAGAACGACGGGATCGTCGCGCATGTGATCGAGTGCAATGGGCAGGATGCGGCGTGGCCGAAGTCCGGAAGGCCAGTCAATCACGATGGGACGTTAGCATGAACGCGATAATCCGAAGGCTTGGAACGCGATATTCCGAAGGCTTTGTCGATGCCGACCGTGAGTCACCAGCAAGAGCTACGCGCTCGCAATCACGTGAGGCACCTCGTCATCGACCGACAGAGGTCTCCGTGCGAATTGTGAGTTTCCGTCACCAGGAGCGTGAGTCATTTGGCTTCGTCACCGGAAGCTCCGTTATCCCTGCCGACGTGGTGGCGGGGGACGGTGCTCGGACGGTGATCGAACTGATCGAGGAGGGGCTCCCCGCCCGCGACCGCCTCTCGGCCGCCTCGTCCCGTGTGCCTCTGGGTCAGATCAAGTATCAACTTCCGGTCTAGGCCACCAAGATCCTGTGCGCGGGCATGAACTGCCCCACTCACCGGACTGAGACTCGGAGGGATGCGGCCAAGCCTCCAACCCCGACGATCTTCACTCGATCTCTTTACAGTTTCATGCCTCACCATGCCCCCATGATCAAGCCTGCGATCCCCGATCAGTTCGACTATCAGTGGCGAGTTGGCGATCGTGATCGGGCGCTACGCGTGGCAGGTGCCCGTCGAGACGGCGATTGACCATGTCTTCGGCTATTCCTGCCTGAATGACGGCTCAGTACGTGACTGGCAGGCGCATACGGCTCAGTGGACACCGGGCACGAACTGGTACCGGTCGGGTGCCATCGGCCCTTGGCTAGTGACGGCGGACGAATTCGGCAACCCTGGTTCGCAGCGCATTCAACCGCGAGTCAACGGAACTGTTAGACAGAGTGCCCAACTTGAGGAGATGATCCACTCAGTAGCAGAACTGCTCTCCCACTGCTCGACATTCACGCCCCTGAATCCAGGAGACATCATCGCCTCTGGCACCACCGGTGTAGTTGGAAAATTCATGGTTCCACACGGCTACCTCAACCCCGGAGTCTTGGTGGAAGTGGAGATCGACGGGATCGGCATGCTCACAAACCGGATAGACGGGGTCAACCCCGTTGGGCTCTCGGTCAAGGAGCGCGAGAGCCTTCGATCCGCCGAGGTCATCTGACGTGGCCCCAGCGACCTGGCTCTACGTTCCGGCATCCAGACTGGACTCCCTGCTCGTTAAGGCCACTGCCTCGGCCGATGCGGTCGTCATCGACCTCGAGGACGCTGTGCATCCAGACCAACGCCCGACGGCTCGCGAACTCATCGCGCAATGCCTGAGCCCACAGGATGTGCCGGTGGATCTTCGGATCAATGAGACGGGTAGCGAAGACTTCGCGCGCGATGTAGAAACGGTGGCCCAGGTGGCCCGCCGGCTCAGTGGGGTCCGTCTGCCCAAGGTGGATACAGCCGAGGATGCCAGAGCGGCCGTCGATGCCATGGCCGCACTCTTCGACCGTCCGTTCCTCGTCTGCCAGTTGGAGTCGGCCCGCGGTGTGGCGAATGCTCAGGCGATTGCTGCGGTGGCGGGCGTGCAGTCGATCATGCTCGGCGAAAGCGACCTGCGTGCCGACCTCCGCATCCCTCGTGGTGAGGACGCGGGCCTCGCCCTGGCCCGACAGACGGTCGTGCTCGCCTCCCGAGCGGCAGGTCTCGAGCCACCGATCGGCAGCGTCTTCCCGCAGATTGACGATGAAGCCGGGCTACGTGCTTCGACTGAATTGTTGCGCGCCTATGGCTTCATGGGACGCTCGTGCGTACACCCGCGCCAGGTGCCCACCATCCGGCAGGTGTTCGCACCAAGTGAGGCTGAGATTGCCTGGGCCCGCGAAGTCGTGTCGGCGACCAAAGCCATGGGCCGGTCCTCGGAGGGGGCCGCAAAGCTCGATGACGGTTCCTTCATCGGTCCTGCGATAGAGCGGCAGGCCCGGGATATCCTCCGCCGTTCTGGGCAAGCCCCATGACGAACGGCCGAGTGGCGGACGGACAGCTGGTCACGGTCGTCGATCTCGCCCAGCCTGTTCACCCCGCAATCCCACACTCTCCCAACCATCCCGGCTATCGGCAGGCCCTGCTGCGCCTGTACCTAACCCTGCAGGTCTGCATGCCGCTGAGCCTCGTCACGCTGACAGTGACTTCGGCTCCCGTCTCCTTCATCATCGGGTGACTCGCGGTCCTCGTGAGGTGCTTTGCGGGGACGCAGGACAAACTAGCTACCACGACGGTTGTCGAGAGACCCCTCCGACGGTCGTAAAGTCGTAGCAGCGCAACGCATTTTGATTTGTGGGTCGCCGGGGGCTCGAACCCCGAACCTACGGATTAAAAGTCCGCAGCTCTACCGTTGAGCTAGCGACCCAGGGCCCAGGAGTCGGTGGGTTGAGCCCACCACTGAGTCCGCCCTAAGGCTATCCGCATGACGAACCAGCCGGGGAAGTCGGTCGTGTGTCTGCGGGCCGGGAGTCGATGGACACGAGGCCGCTCCATCACATCTGCGCAGCCCCAGACCCATGGATGGTCATTGCCCAGGCAGGCCCTATTCAGGTCACCGCCTGGACGGCATGCTTCTGGGGACGCGATTCCCTTCTCAAGATAGGCAGGAAAAGCCTGTGCGGCTGCCGCTGACGGACGCGGACCTTCGCGGCATTCTTGACAACGTCAGCGACGTGGTCATCGTCCAGACCATTGATGCGCAACTCGTGTACGTCAGCCCGTCAATGACGGCCATGTTCGGCTGGAGTCCGGCCGAACTCGTCGGTCGACCCAGCTCTGAGCTATGGCAGACGGACGACGTCACTCAGGAGAAGGCGCTTCGGCAAGTCCTTGGCGGTAGTGAGATTGCCCGGGTGCGGCTTCGTATGCGGTGTAAGGATGGCTCCACCCGATGGGTTGAACTAACGGGCCGCGCGATCTCGGACGAGTACGGCAATCCGCTAGGTGTCGTCTGCGTGGCACGAGACGTCGACCTGCTCGTCAAGGCCGAGCAGTCGCTGCTCTCCTCGGCCCAGCGCTACCGGATGCTCGCCGACTATGCGAACGACGTGGTCTTCCAGACAGATGCCAATCAGCGAATCACCTGGGTCTCGGCGAGCGTCACCCGATCCCTAGGGTGGCAGGCCGGAATGCTCACCGGGATGGAACTACCCGATCTCCTCCACCCGTCGGATCGCGATCAGATGGCCCGCTACAACGGCACGCTCTTCGACCCGCACACACCGTCTGGCACGACGTCGCCGATCTTCGCGCGTTTTCGAAGCCAATTCGGTGCGTACACCTGGATGTCTGGCGTGACCACCGTCGTCGATGATCAGATTGAATCAGGGCGCTACGCGGTGACCGGGGTTCACGACGTTCAGGACCTCGTCGTGGAGCGTGACCGGTCAACGGCGAGCGAATCACGGCTGCAGGCAATCCTCGACTCACTCCAAGACGCCCTCGTGATTCTGGAACCGATGCGGGACGATTCCGGTGAGATCGTCGACTTCACCTATGGCCAGGTCAATCAACGAGCCTGTCGGATCGACGGCCTGCAGAAGGATGAGTTGCTAGGTCGACGGCTGCTTGATCTACATCCTTCAATGACATCCACCGGGCTGCTCGACGCCTATATAAAGGTCATGGAGTCAGGTGAACCCCTGGACATCGACGACATGACCTACCCTGGTGAACGGGGTGGGCCGACCAGGAGATACAAGATCCGCGCGATCCGCCTTGGTGATTCCCTCTGCCAGACGTGGCGTGACGTGACCGAGCGCTTTGCGTGGCTCGATTCCCTTGCGCAGGCAGAGGCCCGGTACCGACTGCTGGCCGAGAATGCAGCAGACATCATCGCGATGCAGACCATGGACGGCGTGCTCACCTGGATTTCTCCCACGGTGACGGATCTGACCGGCTGGACGCCAGATGAACTTGTCGGGGCGAAACCCGACGACTTCCTCCATCCCGATGATCTTCACCGTCTCGCGGATGCACGCAACTCGGACACGGGTGAACTCCACAGCTCCTTCGAGGGTCGGTTTCGAACGGCGTCCGGTGAGTATCGGTGGCTCTCGCTTGCTGAGCGATCGATCCACGACTCGGCTGACCATGTCGTGAGCAAGGTGTCGTCGTGGCGGGATGTCACAGCAGAGCACGAGGCAGTGGCAGCGCTTGAAGAGTCGGAGGAGCGGTTCAGGCTCGCGCTCACCAACTCCACGATCGGGATGGCCCTGGTGTCGCCTGAGGGTCGCTTCATGACGGTCAATACTTCGCTCTGCGCAATGCTCGGACGCGACGAGGTGTCCCTCACATCGGTAACCTGGCAGGAGTTGACCCATCCTGATGATCTGAAGGTCGACGAGGATCTCGTTGACGAAGTCCTCACCGGCACGCGCGACTCCTACCGGCTCCTCAAGCGCTTTGTGCGCCCTGACGGTGCCATCGTTTGGGGAGACCTATCCGTATCGTGCGTCCGAGGCGAGCATCGCGACGTCCGCTACTTCATCTCGCAAATTGTTGATGTCACCGAGCAAGTGGAAGCCCGACACCGGATCGAGGAGTCCGAGCGGCGCTACCGACTTCTTGCCGAGAACGCCATGGATCTCGTCCTTGCCCTCGACATGCATGCCTACATCCAGTGGGTGTCCCCATCAGTGGAACAACTTCTCGGCTATCAACCGGAGGAGTTGACGAGCAAGTTCGCCGCAATGCTCCTTCACCCAGACGACCTGCACCTTCTTCTCGAAGCCGCCGCCGGGGCACGGACCGGGCATTCCGAGACTTGCCGGGTGAGGATGCGTACGAAGGCCGGAGTGGACCGATGGGTGGAGGCAACACCACGCGGTGTCTACGACGAGCAGCACACTCTCATCGGAGGGGTTATCGGAGTTCGGGACATTCATCGGGAAGTCCTTGCGCAAGAGGCCCTGCAGCAGGAGGTGGACTTCGACGCCCTCACCGGACTTGCAAAGAGAAACCTTGCGGTTAAGCGCATCCAGGAGATCCTCGACACCCGATCCACACCCGGCTGGGCTTTGCTCTATCTCGGAGTCAACGGGATGACCGCGATCAACCAGGCATACACCTACCTCGCCGGAGACGAAGTACTAAAGGCCGTGGCCGACCGACTGGTCAAGGCTGCTGGTGCTCGGGATCGCGTGGCCCGCGCCACCGGCGACGAGTTCGTGATTCTGCTGAGAGATATCGAAAGCCCCAGTAGCGCGGCAGGTGCCGCCGAGAAGCTCTTGGACGCGATCAAGGGGCCGGTCGATTTCAATGGTCAATCCCTGGAGGTGACCGGGTGCATAGGGATCGCAATGGCCAACGAGCACCACGCCGATGACCTGTTGCGAGATGCGAGTGCTGCCATGCGTCAAGCCGCCGCCAAGGGTCGCGGCTTCTGGGAGTTCATCGATCGCAATGTCGGTGAGGAGACTCGCCAGTCACTGTCCCTGCAGGCAGCTCTGCGACGAGCCATCGACAACGACAATCTCCACGCCTGGTTCATGCCCATCGCTTCCATCCACGATGGATCCGTTGTCGGATACGAGGCGTTGATCCGTTGGGTGGATTCAGGCAACCTCATCTCGAGTCCCGTTGAGTTCCTCGAGGTCGCGGAGCAGACCGGGCTCATTCTGACGATTGACCGCGTCATCCTGTCGAAGGCAATCAACGCCATGTCTGCTCTACCGCGCGATCGTCACGTGGCCGTGAACATCTCAGCGGCCACGCTGGCAAGTGGTTCACTCACCAGTTGGATACACGAGGAACTCGACCGATCCGGGTCGGACCCGACGCGACTTCACCTAGAGGTGACGGAAACCGACCTCTTTCAGGTCACTGATCGGGTGCGCGAGACCATGCGCGGCCTCGCTGCCCTTGGGATCTCGTGGTGGGTCGACGACTTCGGCACCGGATTCTCATCCCTCAGTCACCTTCGCGACCTACCGATTTCGGGACTGAAGCTCGACAGGTCTTTCACCTCGGGCCTGGCCGCCACAGAGAACTACGCAACCCGTCTCGCCCAGGGGCTGGCCGGTCTGGCCCTGGGTCTGGACCTGCGAACGATTGCGGAGGGCGTGGAGACGGACGAGCAGGCGAAGATCCTTGCCGATCAAGGGTGGCAAATGGGTCAGGGCTGGCTCTATGGGAAGGCGGAACCTCTAGTGGTCACCAACCTGACTGCCGGTGCACCGAGCGGGTGATTCAATGGCCACCTAGGGCCGCAGGGCAGGAGGGCACCATGGACGCCGACAGGCCACACAAGCAGCATCCGCGACCTTTCGCGGCAGCACGGCAATTCTCAACTCTTCTTTCAGCGATCTTTTCCCTGGTCACCTTGTGGCTCGTTGCTCCTGCCGCCCAAGCGGCGGCACCTCTGGTCATCAACGGCACCCCCGGGTCACCACTTTCCGCGGCGGCCGTCGCTCTGGAGCTCGGCGATTCAAACTGCACCGGCTCTCTGTGGCGCCCACGCATCATCATCACGGCCGCCCACTGCGTCAGCGCGGAGGGCAAGCCAACAGTGCGCGCGGAGGACATCTCGGTCTACGCGCCGGGCGCTGACACGAGCGGGGACTACGCCGGAGTCCGCGTCACACAGGTCATCTTCGATCCCGCCTGGATCAACGACTCCCCCGACAATGAGGAATCCGAGCGGGATATTGCCTTCCTCATCCTCGACTCCCCGCTTGGAATTCCGGCCTGGAGCCGAATGGCGACGCCAGACGAGGTTGTCACCCTGACCCAGTCAGGTGCCGAGGTGGAGTACATCGGCTATGGCCTCACCGGCCCACGGGACGACCCCAACTCCACGAGCAGTTCAGTGCCGCTCTCACTGAAGGTGCGATTGACTCCCAGCTATCGCGGCGGCGTCGGTGAGTTTGTGACCCAGGGGGATCGGGTTCGTGGCACCTGCGCCGGAGACAGCGGCGGACCATTCCTGGCTACGGTGGGAGGTCAGGTCCTGTACGTAGGTCCGCTCAGCGGTGGGCTCGGATTCCCGTGCGAAGCCGAGGACGATGAGCCCAGTGACTCCGCCGCCGTTGCGTCCGGCATGGGTGAACTTGCCGCAGCAGCACTCGCTGCGATCGGAGACTCCGCCGAGGCGGCACCAACGACATGTATCGCTGGTCCAGACGTCGATCGAGAGTGCTGGACGGGAAGTGCCTGGACCTACGACTTCTGCTGGAGCGGCGGCAAGGCTGTCCTGCAACAGCGCACGACCAGCGGTTGGACGTCCATCAAACGGGTATCGGCCAAGCGCACGAGTAGTTGTGGGCGCAAGTACCCCTATGAGGTCGTCTTCAGAGGGATAGCCAGCGTGCCTTCAACTGAATACCGGATCACCTTCCCGCGCCAGGCTGGCCTGCGACGCGGCGCTGTGGACCGCTTCACCATCACGACTGGTTAGCGCGGCAGCGGGGTGGTGATCGTCATCCCGTTGCGGGTGATGGTGACGCCGTTGGCATCGATGGTGACGGGCACTGATTCGGCCTCGGTTCGCGGGACGAAGACGGTGACCAGTTCGAGGCTGGTCGCGGGCTTGCCAATGGGTGCCTGTCGGTTGAGGACGGCGCCTGGCAGCTTCTCGCCCCACGCCCCGGTCGACCAGCCGATATTCGAGCCATTGCGCGCAGTGTCGACAGCCCAGCCGCCGGGGCCCGCCTTGTAAACGTCCAGTCGCTTGTCCCCGGTCGCGAGGGTCATCACGTCGTCCGTATTCGTCGCCGATAGACCGGGTGCGAGTTGCCAACGTTCCCAGAAGAGGCGGTTCCTGGATTTCTTCCCCTTGCCACGAGCCGCATTGACATAGTCGACGACAACGATCGCATCCACAGATCTGATGTACTGCGTGCATCGGGTCACGGACACCGTGGCCCACGAGTCATCCTGCAGGCAGGTCACGTCATTGCCGCCGGTCGACCACTCGCTGACGGCCTTGACATTCTGCACCCCGCGGAACTTGTTGTGAGCCACCTTGGCCACGGTGAAGGATGAGTGCGCGGCGCGGGTCTTCATGAACCAGCGCAGTTTGCTGCCGTTCTCGTAGCGGTACGGGCCCGGATCGATCAGCCACTCGACTCCACGCGAGAACAGGGTCAGGCTGGCCCCGTCGTCGTGAGTGTGCGCGGTGGCAGGCCGCGAGGACTTGTAGCGAAGGGAGTAGTAGGTGTCGGCGCCACCCGGCTGTGGTTGCCAGCCGGCTCGGCCAAAGACATAGCCGCCCTGGTACGAGGTGTAGATGGGAGCCGGCGGGGTGCCGGCCGTGCCGCGTGACCGAACCCAGTCGGCTCGAGCGTCACCAGTGCCGAAGGTCGTGCGCAGCGGCTCGTTGATCGTGTCACCGAGGGACTCCATCTGGAAGTCCGGACGAACCGCCTGAGCGAGGAAGTCGTAGATCCGGCCCCGCAGTTCGGGGATGGGGTCAGCGGGCATCCCGCAGGTGGCCGCGGAGGTCTCGACCTCGCGAAGGAGCAGTTCGACGTACTCCGCATAGCCGGGTGAGCCCTCGACATCGGATCCATCGTCGTGGACGAGGGCCTGCGCGACAGACACCAGGTTTGCCCAGGCGCGATCACGCAGCGGCCAATTCGCCGACCAGCAGAAGGCAGCGAGCGCACCGGTCTGCCGGATGAGGTCGGTGTTGTTCGAGCCGATGGCGACACCGCGGTCACCCGCGTTCGACTTCACCATCGTCAGGGCATCCTCAAGTGCCGCCTGGGCGATCACCGGGTCGTTCAGAGTCTGGGCGGCGCAGACCAGGGTCTGCGTCCGAAGGCCTCCGTAGATCGAGCCATCAACCCACGTTCCCCGGGGCCCTCGATGGTCCTCGATCCACCAGTACATCAACTGGCGGAAGCGGTCGACGAGTGCCGGCACCTGCTTGTGCACCCCTCGATAGAGCAAGGGCAGCGCCCAATCGAGTGAGTTGATGTGTCGGTCACCCGAGGTATCCGTGCCGGATTGCGGCCGCCAATTAGGTCGTTCCCCGAGGTTGTAGACGCCCATCTTGCCCATATCAACCCGGCCAGCCATGAGCTCCTGGGCCTTACGGCGCTCCACGGAGGTCTTCTTCGGCGGATACAGGGTGGTGCACCAGCTACCAAGTTCTGTCGGAAGAGGGGTGGGGGTAACCACGGGTGCTGCAGGCGCGGCTGGGTCCGCTGGAGCGGTTGCCGGGTCTGTTGGCGCGGGCACCGGATCCTCGGTGACGGTCACCGCGCGGGCCCCCGGGGCAAGGAGCAGCCCGGTGAGCGCCGTGGCGACCCCTAGTGCGAGGACGGGGCGGATGCCTCGCCTTGGTCTCATCCGTCCCAGAAGTAACACGCGTCCATCATCACCCGAGCCCAGGGGTCTAGGTCAAATGACGTCACCTTCGGCGCGTCGCCTGCCGGTCCAGCTGTCCAGGCTCGTCTGCACCGGCGGCGTCGGCGGCATCGGCAGCACTGTCCAATTCAGCCACCCGCTCATGGGCCGCCTTCATGGATGGCGACGCCGGGCCCAGGGCGATGGCCAGAGTCCCCAGCAGGGTGGCCACAATCGGCTTGCTCACGCGCAGCGGGATCGTCGGCAGGCCGAGCAGCTCCCGATGGTGGGGTTCCATCGTTGATACGGCACCCGCAAAGAGACCGGCATATGCCGGTCGGGCAGCGAGCGGCAGCGGGGCATTACGAATGAAGTCCACCGTCTTGGCCGAGGCCTCGTCACCCCGAAGGGAGGGACCAAAATCGGCCAGTTGATCGCGTAGTTCGGCGACGGATCTGGGGGGGTCAACCACGCCGACAAGTTCGCCGGCCTTGGCCCACTCCCGAACGTAGGCATCCGGCCCACCCGGGATTTCGCCGCCCCAGACCTGGTGGGTGGCAAGGAAGGAGTCGGTGAAGGCCACGTGCACCCAGCGCAGTAAGTCTGGGTCCAATGCCGAGTACGGCGCCGGCCCATCCGACGTGGGATACACCCCGGAGACCCTGCGGTGGAGCCCCCTGACCCGCGCGCATTCGCGATCGGCCTGGGCTCGGTCTCCGAACGTGACCACGGTCAGCCACTGAGTCGTGCCGGCCAGTCGCCCAAGGGCATCACTTTCGTACCGCGAGTGCTGCATCACACCCGCGAGGGCGGCCGGATGCAGCGCCTGCATAAGGAGTGCGCGCACGCCACCAACGAGGGTGGGAAGGGATCCATGGACGGCCCAGGGCGCCGACCCTGGCCCGAAGTAGCCGACATCGGCGCCGGTGCCGAGCTGCTGCACCCAATCGGGTGCGCCGGTCGGATCGCCCGAGACGATCCGACGAAAGCCGGACGCAACCTGCTCCCGCGCCGAATCAATGAGGGCCGACGGGTTGATGGACCTCGGACGACGTGAGAGGACGGCTGGCAGCACTCGATAAGAGTGGCGCCAACCGTCCTCTTTCGCACCTTGAGAGGAAGGTGCGAGTCTGTGAGCGGACGCCTAAGAGGAGGCGCTCGCTGTCAATATCAACGGGACGGTCAAAGTTTGACCATCGCGCAACACGGTGAGTTCAACTTGATCACCCGGTGCGTACGACCGGATCATGACGACCAGGCTGGTCGGGTCCGTCACCACATCGCCGTTCACCTGGGTCACGACGTCATCGACCTGCAGCCCGGCTGCGGCAGCTGCACCACCCGGGGTGACCTCAACGACCTTGCCGCCAGGGCCCGCGAAAGACATGTCGAGTTGTACGCCGATGACGGGGGTCTTCGAACTACCCGTCTTGATGATTTCCCCGGCAATGCGCTTGACGGTGTCGATCGGGATCGCGAAGCCCAGGCCAATCGAACCAGCCTGGCCCTGGGAACCCATTGAGGCAATCGCCGAGTTCACGCCAATCACCGCACCATTGCCATCGACGAGTGGCCCGCCCGAGTTGCCAGGGTTGATGGCGGCATCCGTCTGGATAGCGTTGATGAAGGAGGTCTCACCCTCACCACCGGCCGTGACCGGGCGATTAAGGGCGCTGACAATCCCGGTCGTCACGGTGCCCTGCAGGCCGAGGGGTGAACCGATGGCAATCACCGAGTCGCCGACCTTGAGGTCGCCTGAGGAACCGAACGTCAGGGTGGGCAGTGACTCTCGATCCACCTTCACAACGGCGAGGTCGTAGTCAGGGCTGGCGCCGACGAGCGTGCCGGTGGCCTTCTTGCCATCCGAGAAGCTCACCTCAATGCGCGCGTCATCACCCTCGATGGCCGTGACGTGGTTGTTGGTGATGATGTAGCCGTCCTCACTGATGACGAAGCCGGATCCCGTCCCGCCGTTCTGGGAGGACGTCACATTGAGTTGCACGACGGCTGGCTGCACGGCCGCGGCTACCGCCGCGATGGAGCCGTCTGCTGCGGCCGAGGGAGATCCGACCGAGGTGGCGGCGATACCGACAGCCGGAAGGGTGTCCCGGGCAGCGATGAAGCCGATGGCGCCACCGGCGGTCCCGGCCAGTAAGCCGGTGATGCCGGCGGTCACCACGATGGCAACTCCGCGACCGCGGCGGCGTTCCCGTCGGGAAGATGCACCCTGCGGCGGATACGTCGTGGGCGTCGGATAGGTCACCGGCTCGTATGGGGGCATGGGGGCGGTCACGTTGTCTCCTCCTGCTGTGTTGGTTCCTACGCTTCATAAGACATCGGAACCGTCCGCCGCGTTCCCCGGATTCGCCACCCTGGTCGACTCCTTATCGACTCCTTACCGTTCGTTGACAAAGTGCCGTCGCCGCCGAATGGACCAGTCATCTGTCGCCGCGTGTTCAATAGCCCTATGAGGCGCACGACTGATCCCAGGGAGGCGATCCGGGCCCTAGCCCTCGGCCACCTTGCGGCCCTGGCGACCGAGACGGTTTACGGCCTCGGCGGCCGGGCCGACGACCCGCAAGCCGTTGCACGTATATATGCGGTCAAGGGCCGTCCCGCGGATCATCCGTTGATCGCCCACGTCGCCTCCGCGTCCGCCCTGGATTCGTGGGGCCGGGACGTCCCGGACTACGCACGTCTCCTGGCCGAGGCCTTCTGGCCGGGGCCGATGACCCTGGTGGTGCCACGGACCGCTAGGGCACAGGACTTCATCACCGGGGGCCAGGACTCAGTTGCCCTTCGGGTCTCGTCCCATCCGGTGATGGCTGCCGTGATCACCGGCCTCGCGGACGAGGCCGCCGACCCGGATATCGCCATCGCGGCACCCAGCGCGAATCGATTTGGACGGGTCAGCCCGACCTCCGCCGATCACGTGATCGCCGAACTCGCGAGCTTTCTCGGGCCGCAAGATGTGGTGCTGGACGCTGGCCCATGCCTGGTCGGGGTGGAATCCTCGATCATTGACTGCACGGGTGCCAACCCCCGCCTGCTGCGCCCGGGTGCCGTCACGGCCGAGCAGGTCAGCGTGGTCACCGGTTTGCCGACGACGATGGACTCAACCGTCCGCGCCTCCGGCACCCTCGCCTCCCACTACGCGCCGACGGCGGGCGTGCGCATCTGCCGCGCGGATGAGGTCGAAGATCGATCGGACGATGAACCGGTCGGGCTGCTCGCCCTCGCCAGCATCCCGACCCCGCGCGGGTTCGTCCGGCTCGCAGCACCTGACGATGCCGATGCCTACGCCCGGTGCCTTTACGCGGCCCTGCGCGAGGCGGACGCCCTGGCGCTGAGCGAGGTCGTTGCCGTGCCACCGCCGAATGAAGGAGTGGGCCGAGCCGTCCACGACCGTCTTGCCCGCGCGGCTCACAGCGACTGACTACTTCGGTGGCAGTCGAACGGCAGCATCGAGGCGGATGACCTCGCCGTTCATGTAGGTGTTCTCAACGATCGCCGTCACCAGGTGCGCGAACTCGGCCGGCCGACCCAGTCGCATCGGGAA
>JAULZL010000050.1:0-5454 GCA_032117355.1 Candidatus Nanopelagicales bacterium | reverse complement strand
TGGCTCGGAGCAGGGAAGGCATGGGTCGCCCCTCCCCAGGCCACGGCCCGGGTGGCGCACTCGCAGGCGGCCGTGACGGCGTCTGCGCGGTCGTCACCCGTGGTCGCTCCGGCTAGGTCGGCATACAAGGGGACCATCGACTCCTCGATCCAGATGGCCAAGCGGCGAGCCGAATCAGCATCCGTCACCGGAAATGGCAGGTCGTAGGCAACGGCCGGCGGGGTGATCGCGTCGGTCATCCGCGCCTGCCACAGGTCGCGCCAGGCTCGGTGACTGTCGAAGGCCTTCTGGGCCCGGCGTCGGCCGCCACCGGCCAGCCGTGGTCCGATGACGCCGTACGCGTACACGGCGGCATCCTCCCCGGAGATAGCGGCGCGCAGTGCGTCCTCAGGGGTCACGGGCGCACCTCCCGAAGGGCGGGCACGTGGGATGCCTCGGATGCGGCAATGAAGGCAAGGGTTCGGGCCAGGTCAGCACCTGTTGCGGCCCGGCAGGAGTTGCCGCGGGCAAGGGCCCCGGCACGCTCGGCGTCGGCGAGCGCAGTGACGGCTGCCTGCGGTGTCGGCGCGCTCGCCATCGCCACGGCACTAGGCGCCGCGATGGTCATCGCGGCCAGGTGCGCCTGATGCTGTTGCATGATCGGCGTGAGCGATGCGGCCAGTTGGGGGTAGGCGGTGATCGCCGCCGTGTACTGGTCGATGAGTGCCTGCTCACCTGCGGCAACCTCGGAGCGCACTGCGTCATCTGCGGACTCCGACGTTGGCGTCGCTGCCTGGCCCCCGCAAGAGGCGACCGTGACAGCGCCGACTGCGGTCAGGGTGCCGAGGATGAAACGACGTCGATCCAGCCCAACGAAGTTCACGGGAGAACAATGCCCGACGGTAGACTGTGGGTCAGTTCCAGGGTCCAGGCTGCAGGTTGATCGGGCCGGGATCGATAAGGCGTTACCGGTCCCCGTCCTCGGGGATCGCTCGTGAAGGACCTGCAGGACGGGCGCCGAAGGCGGCGTGCCGGGACAACTGAATTCAGGAGGCGGCATGGCAGCGTCCATCGAAGTGGTGAGCGCCGGGCTGTCCGATCCGCTCGCCACCATGGGGGTAGACCTCGAGGAAGTCCAGATTCAACGGGCTGGCCGCCGCGAGGTCGTCCGGGTGATTATTGATCGCGATGGCGGCATCGATCTGGACGTGATCGCCGCTGCGAGCCAGGTCGTCTCAGCATTGCTGGAGTCCGAGCCCCTTGCCTCTCAGTTCGCCGGAGCCTATGTCCTTGAGGTGACCTCCCCGGGCGTGGACCGCCCACTGACGCGACCAGTTCACTGGCGCCGGGCCCGTGGTCGACTAGTGGCCGCTGCGCGAAGGGATGGCAGCAGTGTCACGGGCCGGATAGTGGAGGTGACCGACGAGACGGTCACCGTCCAGCCGTCCGCAGGCGACCCAGTCGTCATTCCGGTCGCCGAGCTTGTCAGTGGGGCCGTTCAGGTGGAGTTCAACCGAATCGACGACACCGTCGTCGAGGAAGCCCAGGAGTGAGTTATGGACATTGACGTAAGCGCGCTCAAGGCACTGGTCCGGGAGAAGGACCTGTCACTGGACCTAGTGGTGGACTCAATCGAGCAGGCCCTGCTCATCGCCTATCAGCGCTCGCCCGGTGCGGCTGAGCGCGCCCGGGTGAGCGTGGATCGCAAGACGGGCCATGTCGTCGTGTACGCCGCGGAACTCGACGAGGACGGCGTCACCATCGGCGAGTACGACGACACTCCAGAGGGGTTCGGCCGGGTCGCCTCGACCACGGCCGGTCAGGTACTCCTGGGCCGCCTTCGCGACGCGGAAGGCGATGTCACCATGAGCGAGTTCACCGGCCGCGAGGGCGACCTCGTCTCGGGAATCGTCCAGCAGTCGTCCAATCCGCGGATGATCCGAGTTGATATCGGAAAGGTCGAGGCAAACCTTCCTCCCGAGGAGCAGGTGCCCGGTGAGTCCTATGCGCACGGAACCCGGCTCAAGGCCCTCGTCACCGGGGTGCGCAAGGGCTTCAAGGGTCCCCAGGTGACCATCTCCCGCACCCATCCGGGGCTGGTCAAGGCCCTCTTCGCACTCGAGGTGCCCGAGGTCGCCGACGGCACCGTTCAGATCACTGCGCTGGCGCGGGAGGCCGGGCATCGAACCAAGGTCGCCGTGCACTCCACCGTGCCGGGCGTGAACGCCAAGGGCGCCTGCATCGGGCCGATGGGGCAGCGGGTCCGCCAGGTGATGGCCGAGCTCGGGGGGGAGAAGATCGACATCGTCGATCACAGTGACGACCCCGCGGAGATGATCGCCCACGCACTATCACCGGCTCGCGTCTCGAGCGTGGTGATCGTTGATCCAGTAGCCCGTGCCGCGCGCGTGACGGTGCCGGACTACCAACTCTCGCTGGCGATCGGCCGTGAGGGACAGAACGCCCGATTGGCCGCGCGCATGACCGGGTGGCGAATTGACATCCGCTCGGATGCGCAGCCGGTCGAGCCAGACTGAGGTGGTTGCGGTGGAGTCGATGCCGCAGTCGGGGGACACCACGCCGATCCGCACCTGCGTGGGTTGCCGTGAGCGCGCACCGGCGGGAGAACTCCTCCGAGTCATCGCCTCGGATGGCCGACTCCTGCCGGACGCGTCCAAGCGGCTACCGGGACGCGGAGCATCGATCCACCCACGTGAGTCGTGCCTGCAGGCCGCCAGTCGCCGTCGCGCATGGGCACGTGCACTGCGAATTGCTGGTCCGGTCGACGACTCGGCTGTCGTAGCAGCCCTCGTCACCCGGGTATACTGACCAAAGTCTTGGACACGTCCGTCCACGGCCATCCACCTTCACCGTCGGGAGCCTTCATGAGGACGAACGCCCGATGAACGCGCGAGTCTGATGATGCGCCGTTCGCACTGACGGCCTGGGTGCACCACCCGGGCCAAAGACAGGAGAGTTGTGTCAAAGGTCCGGGTCCATGAGCTCGCGAAAGAGCTCGGAGTCGAGAGCAAGGTTGTCCTTGCCAAGCTCCAAGAACTTGGGGAATTCGTAAAGTCGGCGTCCTCCACGGTCGAGGCACCTGTCGTGCGTCGGCTCAAGGAAGCGATGCCGGCGGTTGCCGGTCAGCCAGAGAAGAAGGCACCGGCGAAGAAGGCGGCGGCCAAGAAGGCTGAAGCCAGCGAGGCAGCTGAGCCCGCCGCTCCCACCCTGGAAGCCCCTGCGGCACCGGGCTCCGCCGCTCCGGCTTCGACCGTGACGACATCGCCCTTTGAGGCGACGCCGACTGCGCCGACGGCTCCTGCCCCCAGTGTTGCGGTGCCGAGTCCGCCCGTCGTGCCGGCGCCCAGCGCACCAGAGGCACCGGCGACCGCGCTTCCCCCAGCCGCTTCTGGAACAGGTGCTTCTGGAACAGCCGCTTCTGCAACGCCCGACGCCGGCCCCAGGCCGGCACCGCGTCCCTCGGGCCCGCGGCCGGGCAACAATCCCTTCGGTGGCAGCACCGGCATGGGCCGCACCGCCACCCCGCGGCCGGGCAACAACCCCTTCGGTGGCAGCACCGGCATGAGTCGGCCCACGGGAGCCCCAAGTGTCCCCGGAGCGCCTCGCCCGAATCCCGGAACGATGCCGGCTCGTGCCCCGCGTCCGGCACCGGGAGGCGCCCGTCCGGGTGGTCCCGGTGGTGCTCGTCCGGGAGGTCCTGGTGGTCCTGGTGGATTTGCCGGTCGCGGGCCGGGTGGTCCCGGTGGTGCTCGTCCGGGCGGTCCGGGCGGTGCTCGTCCGGGTGGTTTCGCGGGTCGTGGTCCCGGTGGTACCGGTGCCCCGGCGGGCGCGGGCGCCCCGGGTGGCTTCCCGGGTCGTGGCCCTGGAGCCGGTGGTCGTGGCACGACGGCGGGTGCCTTCGGGCGTCCAGGCGGTCGGCCGTCGCGTGGCCGCAAGTCCAAGCGGGCCAAGCGCCAGGAATTCGACAACATGCAGGCACCGTCGATCGGGGGCGTGCGCATTACTCGCGGTAGCGGAGAGGTCGTCCGACTTCCTCGCGGGTCGAGCCTGACCGATTTCGCGGACAAGATCAATGCGATGCCTGCTGACCTCGTGAGGGTGCTCATTGAGCTTGGCGAAATGGTGACCGCAACGCAGTCCATCGATGACGACACGTTGCGCCTGCTGGGCAGCGAGCTCAACTATGAGGTCGAGGTCGTGTCTCCGGAGGACGAGGACCGCGAGCTCCTGGAGTCCTTCCACCTCGAGTTCGGGGAGGACGAGGGCGAGTCGGAGGACCTCGTCGCGCGTCCGCCGGTCGTCACTGTCATGGGGCATGTCGACCACGGAAAGACCAAGCTGCTCGATGCAATCCGGTCAACCAACGTCGTCAGCGGCGAGGCCGGTGGCATCACCCAGCACATCGGTGCCTACCAGGTGACGGCTCATACTCGCGACGGCGATCGCAAGATCACCTTCATCGACACCCCGGGTCACGAGGCCTTCACGGCCATGCGTGCTCGTGGTGCGGAAGTCACCGATATCGCAATCTTGGTCGTAGCAGCAGATGACGGTGTGAAGCCGCAGACCATTGAGGCCCTCAACCACGCTCAGGCGGCCCAGGTGCCGATCGTCGTGGCCGTCAACAAGGTCGACAAGGAGGGTGCTGACCCGACACGGGTGCGTTCGCAGTTGACCGAGTACGGGTTGGTCGCCGAGGAGTTCGGTGGGGACACCATGTTCGTGGACGTCTCGGCCAAGCAGGGCATGGGCATCGACGCACTACTTGACGCCGTGCTGCTGACCGCGGATGCGGCACTGGACCTTCGGGCCAACCCCGAGCAGGATGCCCAGGGTGTTGCCATCGAGGCGCACCTGGATCGTGGCCGTGGCCCGGTTGCGACCGTCCTCGTCCAGCGCGGAACACTTCGCGCCGGCGACTCGATCGTTGCTGGTGATGCCTTCGGCCGCGTGCGAGCCATGCTCGACGATGAGGGCAATGTGGTCTCTGAAGCCGGTCCCTCTCGTCCGGTGCAGGTGCTCGGCCTGACCTCGGTTCCCGGCGCCGGCGACAGCTTCCTTGTTGTCTCCGAGGATCGTGTAGCCAGGCAGATTGCCCAAACCAGGCAGGCCCGCGAGCGAAATGCTCAGTTGGCGAAGAGCCGGGTGAAGAGGTCCCTTGAGGACTTCCTGGAGTCGATCCAGAAGGGCGAGGTTGCCGAACTCACCTTGATTATCAAGGGCGACATGTCGGGCTCGGTCGAGGCACTCGAGGATGCGCTCGTCAAGATCGACGTGGGCGAGGAGGTGAACCTGCGGGTCATCCACCGAGGAGTCGGCGCGATCACGAAGAATGACGTCACTCTCGCCAGTGCATCGAAGGCCATCATCATCGGCTTCAATGTCCGGCCGGAGGGCAAGGTCGCCGAGCTCGCTGCCCAAGAAGGCGTCGAGGTGCGCTACTACAGCATCATC
>JAULZL010000049.1:0-1691 GCA_032117355.1 Candidatus Nanopelagicales bacterium | reverse complement strand
CTCAACCCAGAACTGGCGGCAGGCCTCCGCATCGGTGACGTAGAGCACGACGTAGCGGACGTACAACGACATCCCATTCCCCTCGTTCGACGGCACGTCGCCGTACCAGCTGTAAACAGCCACAAAGCCAACGCGAGCGTCAAGTTTATCGATCAGTCGTAACCACCCCTCGTAGCCACCGGTCTCTTGGTGTCCATCGGCGGTGATGTCGGACGTGTGAGGCAGTATCGGTGGACTGGGAATTGGTCGTCCCTGGCACCTAAGCGGGTAGCGCGAACTGCCATTGCCTTAGCAACCTATCGAGAGGAGAACTTTCCTTGTCTATGTCCGAGCCGGTATCTGAGCGCGGCACCAGGGGACCCGAGAACGACGTCGCGTTTCTCTCCGGGGACCGCGAAACGCTCAACGCCATCGTGGAGGCAACGGCACAGTTCGTGAGAGACAAATCTGAGGGCGGCAAGGTCGGTCGCGCCTTCGCTGCCGCTCTGTTCGACATCCTGTTCGCGTCTGCTCAGGTCCGAATGGGCAACACCAACGACCCCTCCGCCACGATTCCCGGGGATGTCCATGTGGGCAGCAACGGCGGCTTTTGGCTTTGGGCCGAGGTCAAGCAGAAGGCCGTCGTCACCTCCGAAGTCCAGTCATTTATCAACCGCGTGAAGTCCATCGGTGGGGACCGCGCCATGTACTTCGCTCTCGGAAACTCCTTCTATCCGCTGAACATCGATTTCGTTCAACTGGAGAAGCGAGCGATGAAGGATGGCATCGAACTGAATCTGTTTATGGCTCCCGAACATGCCATGAGTTTTTTTCTTGCCGGGGTTGCGGGTAGCGCCGGGATGCAGGCTCAGCAACTCGTGAGTCGGATGCTCCGCCGAATGCGCGAGGCTCAGGTCACCAACGCTCTCCAAAGGGAGTGGATTGAACTGATTGAGAGAGCCGCGTGGGCTGGCCGGTGACGCTGTCAGCCCACCGAAGTCTGGAGAGCCCGGTCTCAGCAGTTCACGGTCAGTTGCACGGGGCTGTTGACCCGGTAGCGGCGATCGGCCTCAACCCGCCAGGCGGACTGGCGGCCGCGCGCCCGGAAGGTCCACTCTGGGGTACTTGATGGCTCGCCGAGGAGTGCGGTGTCCTCATCGATGCCGATGACGATCGTGTCCGTGGATAGGAGTGGCCGCATGGCGAAGTCGGGCACCCAGCGCGTGTAGCGATCGAAGTGGGGAAGAACCCGTACGTCCGGGACGATCCCGAGGCCATCGACGCCACCCTTGCGGGGGTGTCGGAAGTCGGGCACGTACCCCGCGAGAGCCATGGCCCCGGCACTGCATCCGGCGAGGGATGCACCGGCGAGCCACTCGCGGCGAATCGCCTTCCAGACCCGGGTGCCGGCAAGGGTGCGGGCCAGGTGGGTGGGGTTGCCACCGGAGAGGTAGATGAGTCCAGCACCTTCAATGGCCTGTACCCAGCGCTCGTCATCCGCGTCTTGGCGGGTGCGCACATCGATCACCACCTGGGTTGCGCCGAGTCTTTCGGCGGCCATCGCTCCGAGGTCGTGCCAGCGTTGTAGGGAGGCCTGACCCTCGGGGGCAGCGGCGGTCGCAAGTTGGACGTATGGGCCGGATCGCCCGTCCAGCAGCCATCCCTCGATCTCCTGCATGACGGGCAGGTACTCGCCGCTGCCAACGAGGGCG
>JAULZL010000048.1:0-2269 GCA_032117355.1 Candidatus Nanopelagicales bacterium | reverse complement strand
TTCCTCGAGATGCCGGATGCGGGGGAAGGCGACTTCCGCGAGGCACGTGTCCAGGTCAAGGGCGCAATACCAGGCACCCCTCCCGTGTGCGCTGTGGAACCTTGCACCTTCGCCGGGATAGGCGAAGGCGGCGTTGACGATCTGGGAGAACGGCAGTCCGAAGGTCATGTCTGTGCGACCGAGACCGGCGGGGTGGTGTTCCTCTTGGGCCTGAAGGCGACTGTTGGTGACGGCGGCCAACTGCACGAGCGCGGTGAGTCCGTTGTCGTCATCGCAGAGGGCGGTAAGCGCGTGCTCGGCCTGCTCGGTAGACCTGCCCGGGATGAGACGGTGGGTGTCGTCGCAGGAGACCTCTGCCATTCTCGGCCAGACGGATGGGCCAGTCACAGGCCGCCGCGTCGACCATCGAGCAGGGACCGGACCTCCACCATCGCGGGGATCCCCCCATCGATCATTGCCTGCAGCGGAGTCCTGCCGCGGAAGATCGGGTTGGTGTTGGGACGGGCAACCCAAGAGTCGGCCAGTTCGCCCGGGTGAAGGACCTGCAGCGAGGTGTAGATCCCAAGGAGCAACGAGACGCGGGTCAACTGGTCAACGCCGAACTCAGGCGGGGGGCTGCTCTTCCACGCGTGCCACGTACTCGAGGGCACTCCTCCGAGCAGGTCGCCGATCTGCTTCACCGATAGACGCCACCGATCTGCCAGGCGCCTGGCGGCCTTTAACGCCGCGGGGGTCAGCGCACTTCGTCGGCTGGGGTCGTTCAGGTCAGGCCATTCGCCCACCTCGAATTGCGCCGCCGGTGAGCGCACTTCCTGAAGGGTCATGGCATCCTCCATTTCTAGAGTCACGATACGCTGATTATGGACTGCTCGCACAACGCAACGTCATTCGTTGGGGCAGAAGCCTTCAACCGCCCGCGGTCATCTCCTCCTCCGACCAAGTCGCCATGACGCTCCTGTTCTCTGTGCCGCGCAATGAGGTTGCGCCCCGGGCAGAAGTGCTGTCTCATAGCGTAATGACGGACAATGGACCCGGTACGGCAACGAAGGGCACCCCGGTAGGACGCAGGGTCGTTCTCGGCATCGTTGGACTAGGAGTCGTCGGCGTCGGCGTCGGCCGCCAATTGTCCGAGGGCATCAGCAATACGGTCGGGTCCGTGGCACCGGGCCTTGCCAGCGTCATCCCGGCAGCGGGCGGGTTCCGGATCTACACCGTCACCAACGGCTACCCCGAGATGCCCGTCGCCGACTACCGGCTCACCGTCAATGGCCTCGTCGACCGCGAACTCACCCTCACCTTCGACGACCTCGCCGCCCTCCCCCAGACCGGCATCACCGCCGACTTCCAATGCGTCACCGGGTGGCGAGTGAACGATGTCCCGTGGTCAGGAGTGCTGCTGAGCGACCTGCTCCGGGAGGCCGGGGTCAAGGACTCTGCTCGCGCACTTCGCTTCTTCTCCTTCGACGGGGTCTACACCGAATCGCTCACCCTCGAGCAATCGCTCACCCCAGATGTCCTCGTCGCCACCTCGATGTGGGGCAAGCCGATTACCCGCGAGCACGGCGGCCCGGTTCGCCTCTACGTTGTCCCGATGTACGGCTACAAGTCGCTGAAGTGGCTCTCCGGAATCGAACTCGGGTCGACGGTGGTCCCGGGCTACTGGGAGCAACGCGGCTACGACATCGATGCGTGGGTCGGCGAGTCAAACGGACGCAACGATGACCCAATCGTCTGACGTCGCAGGCGCCGCCCCGACCTCCCTGCACAGGTTCACCCGGGCAGAGCGCTGGACCCACCGGACCCTCGGCATCCTCACCGGGCTGCTTCTCATCACCGCTGCGCTGCTCTATATTCCCGACCTCAGCTCGATCGTCGGCAACCGGCCACTGCTCCGCGACATCCACGTCTATTCCGGATTCGCGTTGCCGATCCCCATCATCGTCGCCGTCTTCTTCGCCTCGTTCAGGCTCGATGCGGGCCGGCTCAATCGCTTCACCCGCGATGACTGGACGTGGCTGCGCTCACGCGACCGGCGATCCGGGCGCATCCCCGTCGGCAAGTTCAACGCCGGCCAGAAGCTCAACGCCTCGTTCACCCTCGGCACCGTCATCGTCATGTTCCTCACCGGTGTCATCATGTACGGCTGGCTCGGCGACACCTGGCGCACCGGCGCCACCTTCGTCCACGACTGGCTCGCACTTGTCATCGCCGTCATGGTCGGCGGGCACATGTGGATGGCCTACAGCGATCCGGTCGCCCGGCTCGGCAT
>JAULZL010000047.1:0-2210 GCA_032117355.1 Candidatus Nanopelagicales bacterium | reverse complement strand
TCTTTCCACGGGCGCATCGGCGAACGCCATTCCCAGACGCCCAATCGACGCTCGCACGCCCAGCGCGCACGCTGGAGGAGCCAGCGCGGACCGAGGTGATGGAGGAGAGGGAGGAGCAAGCTAAACCTGGAGGACTGCGTTGAGGCCTGCGTTGAGGACTGAATGGAGGGCTGAATGGATGAAAGACCTTGTTGATCAGTTGAACGGTTGGCCAGTTGGCCGGAGAGACACCACTCGTTGAGACGTGGACAAGCGGGCCAGCGGACAAAGAAGTCACCGAACGAGCTCCAGGGGGAACCGGGGGCCGGATGAGTGGCGGGGGAAATCATTTCAGGTCTCGGGTCTCAGCCGTCGGGAGCCCGGTACAGGTTTTCAGGTTCGGGTACAGGTTCAGGACCTGAATTTTCCCCGCACCCGCACCCGCACCTGTGCCTGATTGCCTGTACCTGAGACCTGAAGGCCGAGACCTGTGACCCGAAACAAATATCCGCAGCTAACTATCCGGCTTCCGGTCTCCCCTTGAGCGAACGGATGCGATGTCATCGCATCCCTACCCGTTGCATCCCTTGTCAATGTGTCAACTGGTCAACAGGTCAACTCACTGTGCATCTCTCCGGCCAACTGGCCAACCGATCAACGGATCAACTCTGCATGGACGGGCCTTCAGGCCCGCACCATGCCGCGCGTATCAATCAACCTCTTCCCTTTGAGCTGTTCAAGGGTGAGGCCGGCGAAGGCGCGGTGATCGACGAGGAGGACGATGACGGAAGCGCGGGCGAGCGCGTCGGCGAGCGAGACGAGTTCCGCCCTGCCCTGCAACGGCTTCGGCAAGGCGGTGACGTGCGGTTCGACGGCGAGCACCTTGAGTCCGGCGTCGGCGAGGTGCGTGGCGATCTCGACGGCGGGAGATTCGCGGAGGTCGTCGACGTTCGCCTTGAAGGCGAGGCCGAGACAGGCGACGACGGCATCCTTGCCCGCGGCGGCGCGGACCTGCGCGACGACGTGATGCGGCTTGGAGTCATTGACCTCACGCGCGGTGCGCAGGAGGCGCGCTTCGGCCGGAGCGGCGTCGACGATGAACCAAGGGTCGACGGCGATGCAGTGTCCGCCGACGCCGGGGCCGGGCTGGAGGATCTTCACGCGCGGGTGGCGGTTCGCCAGGCGGATGAGCTCCCAGACATCGACGCCGAGCTTGTCGCAGATCAGCGAGAGCTCGTTGGCAAAGGCGATGTTCACGTCGCGGAAGGCGTTCTCGGTCAGCTTGGCCAGTTCGGCCGTACGCGCATCGGTCAGGAAAATCTGCGCCGTGCAGAAGGAAGCGTAGAGGTCGCGGGCCTGTTCGGCCGCCGTGGGGGTGAGGCCGCCGCAGATACGGTCGTTGGAGACAAGCTCCTTGAGCATCTGGCCGGGGAGAATGCGTTCCGGGCAATGGGCGTAGAGTAGTCCGTCGACGTTACGACCGAGCTTCACGAGTTCGGCTTCGAGCCAGCCCTTCACCTTCTCGGTCGTGCCGACAGGCGAGGTGGACTCGAGGATGACCAGGTTGCCGGAGGCGACGAACGGGGCGATCGAACGGGCGGCCGCTTCGACGAATGAAAGGTCGGGCTTACGGGCGCCGTCAGCCGAGGCGAGGAAAGGCGTCGGGACGGCGAGGATGAAGACGTCGGCCGGCGCGGGCGTGGTGGCGGCCTTCAGATTGCCGGACTGCACCGCCGCGCGCACGAGCACGTCGAGGTCAGGCTCCTGGATGTGGATGCGGCCGCTGTTGATCGTCTCGACGACCGACGCGGAGACATCGACGCCGAGCACGCGACGTCCCTTCGTCGCGAAGATGGACGCGGTCGGGAGGCCGATGTAGCCGAGGCCGAGGACGCAGAGGGAGGGCATTTTGTTTAGGGGGCTAGCTGGCACGTGGCCAGGGGGGAGGCGGAGTTGATCCGTTGATCGGTTGGCCAGTTGGCCGGAGAGACACCACTCGTTGACACGTTGACAAGCGGGCCGGTTGACAAGGAAGTCCCCGGACGAGCTCAAGGGGGAACCGGATGCCGGGAGATTGACGGGGGTGCAGGTAGGGTTGAGCGCCTCGCTCAACCGCGGCTGACCGAGGGCGGTCAGCCCTACCCATTACGGTCGCGGGAACCTGGAGCCAGCTGCCGAAGGCCGAACGGCTGGCACCCGAATAGCTGATGCCCCGGTGGCCGTCACCTGAC
>JAULZL010000046.1:0-5101 GCA_032117355.1 Candidatus Nanopelagicales bacterium | reverse complement strand
AGACCGCGAAGACCCGCGGACTGAAGCGAATGGTCTTCACCGTGGATGCGGGGACGTATCGGGTGCAAACTGCGGCCAACGGCCGATTCCCCGCATTCACGAGTAAGCCGTTCGAATTTGTCCCTCAGGCACCGCCTGGCCCGATCCCGTATGGGTATTTGGATGCCGCCTTCTCCGATGCTGCCAGCGTGCCGACCAAGAAGGTGAGGGCAGCGACACGCGGCTCGTCCTCGT
This sequence comes from Candidatus Nanopelagicales bacterium, assembly GCA_032117355.1. Classification (GTDB taxonomy): domain Bacteria; phylum Actinomycetota; class Actinomycetes; order S36-B12; family S36-B12; genus REEB460. The sequence goes on along the minus strand of JAULZL010000046.1, from coordinate 4,867 downwards.
CCAATTGCGCCTCGGTGATGTCGCAGGGTCCGAACATCGGGCTCAAGGTCGCCACCGGAGTCATCAACTACATCCCCTATGTCGGGGGTGCCCTCAGCTCGCGGATAGACACGCAGGCGAGCAATGCCCAGTCCAATGCTGAGGAAGCCTGCCTGTCCGCGCAGTTCGCCACGATTAACGCCCAGCTCGCCTATCAGGAGAGTCAGATCGAGTCATTGCAGAACCAGCTGACCTCGGCGGAATCGGAGATCTCCGAAGAGTTCGTTGAAGCGGCCAAAGAGAATGTCCAAGAGGAGCAAGCGCCCTTCTACGGTTCCGTCGAAACTCTGGCGCAGTGCACTGGGGGCGGCCTCTTTTACGACTTCATGAACGACTTGGACTTATGGAGTGGGTGCTACGCCCCGACCAGCGCGACTATCCAAGGCATAGCGACCTCCAGCACCTTCGCGAGTCAGTCCCTCGTCGTTTCGTCCGACCAGAAATCGTTCTCCGAAAGCTTGGACAACGTGGCTGGCAACTGGGTGTATGGGTGCAATGGGAGCCGCCTGCCGCCCGCGCCTGGCCAGTCCGGGCCCGACTGCCAGAACGATGTGATCCCGAAAACAGGGACCCAATTGACCGAGCTGCAACAAGCTCTGACAGTGGCGCTCAACAAGTCGTTGAATGTCAAGCCGGAGCCAGGTACACCGGCCATGAACCTCGTGCCGCTGTTCGATGACTACAACCAGTACCTCGTGAGCTACTACCAGCAGTCTGTGGTCGCGATCCAAGCCGCCTTCACGATGGAGTCCCTGGTCAACCAGCTGAACTACTACAACGCCGGGCAGGACGCTCCGATCGATTCCCTCGGCTTGGTCCCTGGCACCTACTACTCCTTCCAGGACCTGCAGACCGCTCTCGGCAGCAAGCCGAGTGCTACAGCCCAGGCGCAGTACTACAACCGCGCCCAACAGGCCCTCGCACAGGTGTACGCGGCGCGTGTGAACCAGCTCTACCAGGACACGATCAGCTACATCGTCACCGACGATCCCGTCGGCAGCCAGGCCTGGCCCTCCTCCGCCACCGGCAATCGGGTCAACGCAAACATCGACTACGCGAGCAATGTCGGCACCCAGATCACCAACGACTCTGCTGCCGGGGGCCCGAAGGAGTCAACTCCCCTCGCCCTACTGCCTCCTGCGGCCACGAAGGGTGCGCAGTGGACGTCGAACGCAGTCCTGTATCAGTACTTCGGGCTCCGTAATGCCGGCACCTGCTACGCAAACCTCTTGCAGTGGAACAAGGACAACGGCACCGCGGTCCAGGGGAAGAACGGCATCTGGTACCCGACCGCCACCCCCTCGCAGAGTGAGCTGGCGGGGGGTGCGTACGACAGGCAGTGCCCGCCGATCCTGACGACCTCGACCGGGACCGCCGTCACGGCACCGCCGACGAGCAGCACCCTGAACTCCTGTGCCACGTATGCCGTCCTGCCGGGTGTCCAGGGGGGCAGCGGTAGCTGCTACGACGGCAACACCCTGGTTCCCTACTACGCCGCGGCCGGCGGCCTGCCTGAACTCGGCTCGGCCGTGCTCACCAACCTCATCCTGTGCAGCGCATCCGATCCAGCACTGACCTGGTTTCAGGTCGGCTCCGCGAATGCCGGCAACGCGGCAGGGCTCACCTTGGGCGACTGGGCGTTGACCTGCGGCAACTGGGCCGCGCCCGTCGGCCCGGGATACGCGAACGGCTTTGGAGCGTTTCCGGGATCATCTCCGCCCACCTCCTGGGGGACTACGACATCCTTCACGTGCGGTCCTGTAAGCATCTCGGGGAACCAGTCCTTTAGCGCCTACCAGAACGCCGCTTCACCGAACTGCAGCAATGGGGCGAATGCAACCAGCATCTGGGGAGCGGCTGGGTATGGGGTAAACCAGTTCACCTTCAACAGCTTCTCCGTCCCGGGTTACTACGTATCTCCGAACTTGGTCGGACTGGGGGGTGGCGGCAGCCCACCCGCCTATATCCCGCCCGCGACTGCAACGATGGGGGAGTACCAAGCGCCGCTGAACATCGGCGGCGGCTCTGGCAATGTCAATGTCACCATTGACTCGAGCAACTGCTACTCGGATTCGTGGTGGACCGGCGTGAGCATCGCATCCGGTTGTCTCATCAGTTTCGCAGGACCAAACATCCAGAAATTCGGGCAAGACAGCTTTTGGTGGGCGGCAACGGCTGGCTTGGCGGCCTTCGCCGTTTCGCTGCCAAATGGGGGGACCGGAGGGGCAGGAGGCTTCTCACTCCCCATCCTCGTCGGGACATCCGCCTACAGTGCGGGGTCGAACTTCACCAGTGACGAGATCAGCAATTGGCTCGAGGTGTGGGTCAATTCCGGTACCAGCATCTCGCAGGTGGGCTACTACGCCCCGCCATCGGTGCCGGTTCCGAACGGGTACAGCAACTACGCCATATGGCAGCAGAATGGGTACATCACCGTGGCCGACGGTAGTTGCTGGAACATCAATCTCGGTCGCACCGCCAACAACGCCGGGACCATCTCCTTCAACCAGGTCACGCCCGGCTCGCTCTGCGCCTCCTGAGTACCCAGATCTGCGCGAGGGCGTGGACGGGTAATTCCCACGGACGTCGAGGCGGGGCCGTCCGGTGTCCGGTTCCAGGCACCCGTTGCAGGCGCGCAGGCCCGCTGCCTCGGCCCAACGAAGACCGGTGAGGATCTAGAACACGAACAGCAGTCGGTAGGCAGGCCGAGGCGCTGCGTGCAGCGCCTGGACCTGCTCGACGGTGAGGTGGGCGCGCTCGGTGTTGTCCTGATCGGTGATGCCCCGTGCCCCTCCCAGGAACGGATTCCGGTCGACCAGTGGGTGGAACTCGTCGGCCATCGCGGTGCGGTAGGTGGTCGATGCCAGGCCCATGATGTTCTTCCTGGTCTTGCCGGACAGGGTGCGGCTCGAGTGGGGGCCGGGCCAGACGAAGAAGGTAGCCATGCGCTGAGTCAAGCGGCGCCTGACCACGACGCTCCATCTCACCCTCATGCGCGAGCCCGCGCCACTCTGAATCCTTCAGAGAGTTCGTTTACGCGGCTTCGGAATTGGTTGCGACAACGCAATAGTGATCTGGCGCTTCAGCCGACGGCTACGAAGAGCGCTCGCACTTCGGCTTTCAGGTGCTCATGCCCTCGCGGTGCTGGGCGCAGCGGCGCTCAATCCATGCCCTGAGTGGGTCCTGTTGGTATGCGATAACGAGCACGCGGTCCGGGGGGCGTGTGAATCCCGCCAGCGGGCTATTCCGGCCCCCCGCGAGGGCTTCGGGAATGTATTCGCCCCTCTCGACCCGCGCTGCCAGGTCCATGAGTTGCTCAAGCGTCGCAGCGTCGTCCCGGGGCACGTAGTCCGTGGCACTGGCCTGGAAGTCCAAGGCTCCAATCCGGTTTGTGTCGGAACCAAGCATGTATGTCAACTCGTGAGCCTCGCTTGACGCGTGCAAGCCCATGCGCAGGTTGATAACGCGCCGTCCCCACGCGTCTGGCACGGCGTCGCGCAGACATGAGGCAAGCGCCATCGGGTCGCGACCCAACTGCGGCACGCGGGGGTCGAACACCTTGCGACCCAGCGGAAGCTCCATTTCCCACAGTGAGATCGCGTCATTACGTGCGAGATAACTGCTGGCGTACCGAAATGCGAGCACGATCTCCCCATGAAGCAGCCCGCCTGCGGGCACAATGACGCCAGCGACAATCGGCTCCACCGCCCCTGGCAGCCACACCCAGACGTATGCGCTGCTGAGTGCTTCTTGCCTTGCCCTAGAAGTCATTGGGGATCTCCACTGGGCGATGGCGCACCCGGGCCGGCAGCAGTGCCGCACGATCTTGCTGGCTCAGGGCGAACGAGTGCAGTTCGTCCCGCTCACGGCCGAACAGGGGGACGCCGCACAGGATCGCCGCCTCCAGCACAATGCCAAGCGAGGCGGTCGTCGACCCGCTCTCGACCTTCGACACCAGGTGACGGGTCGCTCCAAGTCGCTCAGCGAGCTGCGACTGGGTCCAGCCGAGCTCTTTGCGCGCTGCGGCGATCTGTGACCCGAGCGCGGCAGCTGCCTGCTCGGTAGCGGGCAGGAACGCCCTGGACTTCTTCATGGGAGCACCTCCGAGGACAGTATGGTAGATAAACCGTCCCTCAAGAATCTAATGTCCGCCTTATAAGCCATTTGGTATGGCTACGGCTAGCGGCAAGCCAGGCTCGGGTTGATGGTTGGTCTAGAGGAGAGGCCGTACGCCGAAGACCGAACCGACGTACTGGGTTGAATCGCGGGGGACCCTAGGTCAATGACACAGGGTGCGCGGCGCCGGCCGCCCCGAAGAAGGTAACGGGGGCTGCTTGTGGTCGAACAGCAGCCGGTTGCGGTGGCGCCCTTCGACGATCTCCTGCCAGAGCCGGTGGGTCTGCTCGGCGGTGCTGCCCTCACCAGGGGCACACATCGTGCTCCCGAGCCTCGTGGCCCTGGCACACCTGAGCCCACCTGCGTCGTTGATGACCGGTCCTGTCTGCGGGGTGAAGGTCCAAGAGGTAGACGATCCCTTCGTTCCGAAAATCCACTACCTCGCCAAGCTCGTCGACGAACGTGCCGAGCAATGACCCATGGGCGGGATCCTCACCCGTTGAGACTCATCTAGGCGGTCGGTCCGTCGCATGGGCGCCCAGTGCAGGGCCACCCAGTCCGGACAGACCGCATCGTGCCAGCTGGCTCAGCCTGGCCTGGCAGCGGCTCGAAATCCACCGCGGCCGCATGCAGGGAGACGTGGTCGGCGAATGGCAGTTCGCCACCAGCGCGCTGACGACGGTCGCGCCCTTCGGCAGCTATCGACTGCTCG
>JAULZL010000045.1:0-1975 GCA_032117355.1 Candidatus Nanopelagicales bacterium | reverse complement strand
ACCACCACCATGCCGATCCCAAGCAGCAGGACACTGCCGCGATCCTCCGCAACGCGATCACTCAGTCGAGTTCTCATGGCAGTGTCAATCGGTAGGAGTCGACCGGGGCAGTGTGAACGGCCTCTATGGGGACGGTCATGGCCCGGGATTCAGCCAGGGACGCAGGCAGCCAGGGCAGGTCGACGCCCCAGGACAGGCGCACGTCGATGGACGAACCCGGTTCGAGGCAGCCACCCGGGCAGCCAATGAGCAAGGCATCCTTCGGCAGCGTGAACCCCTGATCCTCGAAGGCGACCTGGGCTGCGGTTACTGCCGCCGCATTGCCCTGGCTCACTGAGTCCGACGTGCTGAATGCCCGCGCCGCCTCACGAACGGCCTGAGTGGAGGCAAGGGTGGCCGCCTGCACGGTCATCACCGAGATGACGACGTAGGCAAGGGGTACCAGGACAAGGACTCCGACGACGATGAACTCCAGCACGGCTGACCCTCGCTCCTCGCGGATGGCGCCGAGCCGATGGCGCCAACGGCGTCGAGCCATGCAGGCGTGCACGGAATCGATGCCACGGCGTCGGTAATCGATCAACTGCCGGTTGCGGTAGCGACGGCCCTGCTCTCGGCGGGTGCACCGGGTGGACATCAGGCTCGCTCCTGGATGGCATGCCCCTCAACCACCATGGCTGTGGGACCAAGGAGCCCGACGAGCGGCAGCCGAGCATCGATTCGGACAGCCAGGAGAAGGGCTGCCCCATGGCGCTGCCGCTGCACCACGATGTCCTCCACCAGGCCGCTGGCTACGTTTCCCTCGATCAACTGGCGCGCCCTTCGCTCGCCCGCAGACAGATCATTGCCCGCGAGCGCTGCGGCCCTCGCCCCTTCTGCTGCCGCTGCGGTCAGGGTCGCTCGGGCATGCAGGGCCAGGGCGAGTTGCAGGACGGCGAGGGCGAGGGCCAGCAGGATCGGGGTGACCAGCGCGAACTCGACAGTCGCGTTGCCACGATCGGCACGAAGCCCAGCCAGCAGCATTGACCTGCGGATCACGGCGCCGACACGGACGAGATCGCTCGGTCAAGAACCGAGGTCAGCTGGTCGTCGGCGATCAGCCAGATCGCGGTGACTAGGCCCGCCGTCATGACGGCAACGAGTACCCACCCGGGCACATCACCTCGGTCATCGGAGAGCGTCCGGAGACGCGCGATAGTTGCTGCATAGATTCGTGTTGGGTTGAACATGAGATGCCTTCCTTTTCTCTCTGTTGGTGTTGATCGGACGTGGTTGGTAGTGAACGGACGTTCGTTACGGCACGACCAGCTGCAGGGTCTGCAGTCCGGGAAAGAGCGCGATGAGCACGACGGTGGGCAGGATGAAGAAGACGACGGGCACGAGCATCGCGACGTCCTTGCGTCCGGCGATCTCCATGAGGAGTCGCCGCTCCGCCGCCCTTGCGTCAGCCGCCTGGGCCCGCAGGACGTCGGCCAGAGGTGTGCCGCGCTCCATCGACACGATCAGCCCATCGACGAACCGGTCGACCTCCGGGCTGCCAGTTCGCTCGGCCACACCGCGCAGCGCCACGTCGAGCGGCTGGCCGGACCGAAGATCGGCGAGGGCCGTGCCAAGTTCATCGGAAAGATCCCCAGCCACCGCACCAACAACCCGATCGATGGCTGACACCGGGGACTCCCCCGCTGCGACGGCAAAGGCAAGGAGTTCAGCCACCCCCGGCAACTGCTGACCGACTCGACGAATGCGCCGCTTGACCTGCTCGCCGAGCAGCCAATCAGCAGCCATCAGCCCAAGCACCGCACCGATGCCGGCAAGAATGAGGATCGCTAGCGCGGGGGCGCCGTTGCCAATGGCAGCCAATCCGAGCAGGCCACCACCGACCAGCCCAGCGCATCCCATGGCGAGTTGCTCGAGGCGGTATCGGTCGAGGTCGTCGCGGCCAGCACGCTGAAGACGGACGTGAGTCGAATCAGCA
>JAULZL010000044.1:0-7434 GCA_032117355.1 Candidatus Nanopelagicales bacterium | reverse complement strand
CTCGGCGGAGGTGTTCTGAGCTTCGTCCAGAATGATGAAGGCATCATTTAGCGTACGGCCCCGCATATACGCGAGCGGCGCCACCTCGATTGTTCCGCTGGTGATGAGCCGCGGGATCGAGTCAGGATCGATCATGTCGTGCAGGGCGTCATAGAGCGGCCGGAGGTAGGGGTCGATCTTCTCCGACAGGGTTCCAGGGAGGAAGCCGAGTCGCTCACCCGCCTCGACGGCCGGCCGGGTCAGGACGATTCGATTGACGCGCTTGGCCTGCAGGGCCTGGACTGCCTTGGCGACCGCGAGGTACGTCTTGCCGGTGCCAGCCGGGCCAATGCCGAAGACGATCGTGTTGGTGTCGATGGCATCGACGTAGCGCTTCTGATTGAGGGTCTTGGCCCTGATAGTCCGGCCGCGATTACTGAGGATGTTCGAGGTGAGGACTTCTGTCGGCCTGGTCCCGGTCTGCATCAGGGTGATGCTGCGGTCGACCGCCTCCAGGCTTAGCGCCTGACCGGTTCGAAGAACCGCCAGCATCTCGCCGAACAGGGTCTCCAGGAGGCCGACCTCTGATGGTGCGCCGCTGATGGTGATCTCGTTGCCCCGCACGAAGACATCCGTTGCGGGAAAGGCCCGTTCGACGAGCGACAGGTATTCGTCCTCAGCACCGAGCAGGGCGACCATCGGCTGGGAGTTGGGCACGCTGATGAGGGCTTGCGCGCGAGGCTCATCGCTAGGGATCGTGGTCATCAGCCGTCCTTAGCCGGGGGGCCAGGTCAGGGCACGCCCGCCGAGGACATGCGCGTGAACGTGGAAGACGGTCTGGCCGGCGTCCGACCCGGTGTTCATGACGAGCCGATACCCGGAATCAAGGCCCTCCTGGTCCGCAACCTGCACGGCAGCTTGGACGAGTCGCCCGGCGAGAGCGGGGTCAGCGGCCACCAGCTCGGCTGCGCTCGCGTGGTGCTGAGCGGGAATCACAAGGACGTGGACGGGTGCCTGCGGGTTGACGTCCCGGAAGGCCACGACCTGGTCGTCCTGCAGGACGATGTCCGCCGGAATGTCGCCTGCGACGATTCCGCAAAAGAGGCAATCGCTCATGCCCGTCATCCTCCCATGGCCCTGGCGCGCCACCGGCTTCTCGCCGATAGGGCCGTGATGGCTGTCGCCCCGGCCAGGGATGTGCGAAGCACGGTCGGCCCGAGCCGGACCTCCTGGGAACCGGCTTCCTTCAGAGATAAGCGCTCGTCATCTGCAAGCCCGCCCTCGGGGCCAATCACCATAAGAACGTCTCCATCCTCGGGCAGGGCAACGGCGGCCAGATCGGTCATTGCCTGCTCATGGAGCACCAGGGTGCAGGCGGCGGCGCGGGTCACCTCGACCAGTTCCTCAAGCGAGGCCAGGGGTGCAATCTGCGGCACCCTGGCTCGGCGGGCCTGCTTGCTTGCCTGGATGGACGCATCTACCCACTTGCGTCTGCCTCGGTCGGCCCGGTCAGCCCGCCATTGGGTCACGCATCGCTGAGCAGCCCAGGGGATGATCACGTCGACACCCACCTGGGTCATGAGATCAACGGCAAGTTCGCCATGCTCCCCCTTGGCCAGGGCTTGGGCGACCACGAATCGCGGACGGGGCACGGCCTCATGATTGACGCGCTCCACTCGGACCCGAACCTCCGCACGCTCGGCGCTTGAACCGCGCGACTGCCCATCCCGCGGGGAGGCTCCGGCCTCGACGATGGCGTGCACCCGCTGGCCCTCCCCATCAACGAGTTCGATGAGTTCACCGGGCCGTACGCGCACGACGCTGGCGGCATGGTGCGCCTCGCTTCCGCCGAAGGAGAAGGTCGAACCGACCTTGGCCTCCGCTAGCAGTGCCGGATCAAGCAGGAACACCGGAGCCGTCATTTCTGGGTGAACGCATCCTTCAGCCGCGAGAAGATTCCGCCGCCCTGGTCCGCGGTGTCTCCGCCAATCCGCGGTGCGTCCTCAGCGCGCAGTCGGGCCAGGTTGCGCAGCAATTCGGCCTGCTGGTCATCAAGGCGCGTGGGAATCGAGACGTTGAGGTGCACGTGGAGATCACCCCGAGTGCCACTCCGCAGCCGAGCGGCGCCCTTGCCTCGCAGCACGAGGACCTCTCCGGGCTGCGTTCCGGCCCGCACGTCGATGGTTTCCTCGCCGTCGAGGGTCTGGAGTGGAACGGTCGTTCCCAGGGCCGCGGACGTCATCGGCAGGGTCACCGTGCAATGGAGCTCGTCCCCTTGGCGTTCAAAAACGGGGTGCGGCGTGACGACGACCTCAATGAAGAGGTCCCCGGCAGTCCCGCCGTTCGGCCCGACCTCGCCCTCCCCGGTCAACTGGATGCGGGTTCCGGTGTCGACGCCCGGCGGGACCTGGATGGTGAGGGTCCGTCGCGTTCGCACCCGGCCAGCGCCCGAGCACTCGTGGCAGGGATGGGAGATTGTCGTTCCAAAGCCCTGGCACTGCGGGCAGGGCCGGGCCGTCATGACCTGACCGAGGAAGGAACGCTGAACCTGCTGGATCTCCCCACGGCCCTTGCACATCACGCAGGTGATGGGCTCGCTGCCCGGCGAGTTGCCCGATCCTGAGCAGGCCCCGCATCGCTCGGCCGTCTCGACGGTGATGTCGCGGGTGGCGCCGAAGACCGCGGTGGGCAGGTCGATCTGCATCCGAATCAGCGCATCCTGGCCGCGCCTGGCCCTCGTCCGCGGGCCGCGCTGCTGGCCACCGCCGAAGAAGGCGTCCATGATGTCGCCGAAGCCGAACCCGGAGTTGAAGCCACTGAACCCGCCGCTGGCACTCAGCGGATCGCCGCCGAGGTCGTACATCTGGCGCTTCTCCGGATCGCTGAGCACCTCGTAGGCGGCCGTGACCATCTTGAAGCGTTCCTGGTGCTCCGGATCCGGATTGACGTCCGGGTGAAGCTCGCGGGCGAGCTTTCGGTAGGCCTTTTTGATCTCATCGGACGAGGCGTCGCTCGAAACGCCGAGAAGTCCGTAGTAGTCAGCGCTCACGAGGCTCCGCTCGTCTCATGGGGAACGCCCAGTCCTGGGGAGTCCCCGGCCGGGCCTGCAGGACAGTTCATTGCTCTTCGAGGATTCGGCTGACGTACTGGGCCACCGCCTGGACCGCCCCCATGGTTCCCGGGTAGTCCATGTGCGTGGGGCCGACGACCCCGAGCGAGGCGACCGCTTGATCCCCTCGGCCGTATCGCGCGGTCACCACCGATGTCGTCTCCAGTCGCTCGACCGGATTCTCGTGGCCGATGCGGACGGTGATCCCCGAACCGCTCGCGGCCTCGCCCAGCAGGCGCAGCAGCACCACCTGCTCCTCGAGTGCCTCGAGCACCGGCTGGATGGCCAGCGGGAACGCCTCGCCGTACCGGGCCAGGTGGGCGGTCCCCCCGATGACAACACGCTCGTCGATGCGCTCGGTGACGACCTCAAGAAGTGTCGCGGTCACGATGGAGACGAGGGGCTGATCCTCCCGGCCGAAATCCTCGACGAATGCGCTCAGAATCTCGGGAATCGATCCGAATGACTTGCCCGCCAAGGCGGTCAATAGCCGGGCACGAAGATCCGCCAGGGTGGTCTCGCTCACCGGCCCGGGCACATCGACGAGTCGCTGCTCAACCCGACCGGTATCGGCGATCAGTACGACGAGCACGCGGGTGGAACTCAGCCAGATGAGTTCGACGTGGCGGACGGCACTTCGCGCCAGGGACGGGTACTGGACGAGGGCAACCTGGCGGGTCATCTGGGCCAGGAGCCGAACCGTGCGCACCATAACGTCGTCGAGGTCCACCGCACCGTCGAGGAACTGCTGAATGGCACGTCGCTCCGGTGTGCTCAACGGCTTCAGGCCGGAGAGGCGGTCGACGAAGAGCCGGTAGCCCAGATCGGTCGGCACCCGACCGGCACTGGTGTGCGGCTGGGCGATGTAGCCCTCGTCCTCGAGGGCCGCCATGTCATTGCGGATCGTGGCCGGCGAGACGCCGAGACTATGCCGCTCGACCAGGGCCTTTGATCCAACCGGCTCGTGGGTGGCAACGTAGTCCTCAACGATCGCGCGCAGCACGGCTAGGCGGCGGTCCTCTGACATGTCACCTCCTACGTTCGCCTTCCGAAAATTCGCCGAAAACCTTTCCGAAAGCACTGCTGAGAACGTTCCCGGGATGGCTCCCAAGACTGCCCCCGAGACTGCCCCCGAAGGCTAGGAACAACCCTCGCTGGCACTCCCCGGATCGGAGTGCCAAGTGTATGTCGGGTTTGTCCAAGCCGCGCCCGCGTGCATATTTCCGATCTTTACGGTAGAAAACGTCATTATGATCGGCTTGCTCTTCATTGCCCTCGCCGGATTCGGCGCCCAACTGGTGGACGGCTCCCTCGGTATGGGGTACGGGGTCACGTCGTCGACCCTGCTCATCGCTATCGGGCTGGCCCCGGCGGCCGCGTCGGCATCCGTGCACCTTGCCGAATTGGGCACGACGGCTGCGAGTGCCTACTCGCATGTCCGATTGGGAAACGTCGACAAGACCGTCCTGCGGCGGATCGCACTGCCGGGTGCTCTGGGGGCATTCGCGGGCGCAACAGTTCTATCTGGGCTGTCGACGGCGTCAGCCCGGCCCTGGGCCAGCGGACTGCTACTCATCCTCGGCATCTACGTACTGCTGCGATTCGCGCGCACGCGCAGCCCAAAACTGCGCAAGGGTCGCCCCGGCACTCGATTCCTCATCCCCCTCGGTCTCGTCGGTGGTTTCGTGGACGCCACGGGTGGCGGCGGGTGGGGTCCGGTGACCACACCCGCACTCATCGCAGACGGCCGGATGGCACCCAATCGGGTCGTCGGGACGATGAACACCGCGGAGTTTGCGGTCTCCCTAGCCGCGAGCGTCGGATTCCTTCTCGGGCTGGGCCTAGCCGCAATCGACTGGCGGATCCTCGTTCCGCTACTGGTCGGCGGCCTGATCGCAGCACCCATTGCCGCGCAGATCACTCACCGGCTCCCGATGCGCATCATGGGGGTTGCCGTCGGCGGTCTCATCATCGTGACGAACAGCTTCACCCTGCTCCGCGCCTTCAACGCTTCGAGCACCACTACGTCCATCGCCATGACGACTCTGATTGCCGGTTGGGTGATCCTGGTCTGGATCGTCAGCGTGCAGTACCGGCGTGCGGCTCGATTGGCTGCAAAGCCTCAGCCCACATCAGGCGACTAGTTCGCTTGCTGGCTCTCCGGCTCCGCTGCATCGAAGGGGAACCACTCCGACACCACGCCGAGCAGCGCGCCCGTCTCATCCGGTAACGCCGTGACCTGCGCGACGGTCAGACGCGAGGTTCGATCGACGTGTCGCATTCGCAGGCGCAGTACCTGCGGCCTGCGCAGGTCCACCGTGGGCCACGAACTCAAGATCAGGGGGTGGTCATTTGCATGGACAAGGTCATGTACCTGGCACCCAAGGATGTCCTTGGGATGCCAGCCGAGCATGCCCGTGATCGATCGCGACACCCACTCCAGAGTTCCCTTAGCACTGAAGAGGCCCACGACCGAGGCAACCGCCGCACCCTTGTGCTCCAGCTTTGACGCCTTTCCGCTCACCGCACTTACGACGCTGTCCGGCCGCTGGGTGAAGGCGTAGCCCACGCCGCGGACGGTCCGGATGAAGTGCCAGTGATGCCCATCCTCACCAAGCTTGCGACGAAGACGGCTGATATGCACCTCAATTGAGTTCACGTCGCCCGACCATGACGTGCTCCACAACTCGGAAAGCAACTGCTCGGGACTGAACACCACTCGACCATTGCGGCTCATGATGCGGAGAAGTTCGAACTCGGACCGAGTCAGGTGGACATCCTTGCCGTCGAGACTGACGGCACGCCCCGCGTAGTCAATGAGCAGTGATCCAAAAACTGCGCTGTCTGCGCCGGGCAGGGCATCATCCAGGGAGTGATCCCTCACGTCGACTCCTCATGAGGTGCGACATCCCCGTGCATCTGCCCCGTTACCTTCCTCGTGGTCCCCGGGTGGGGACTCCTGGCTGCCAGGTCCGGCATGACTTACTGCCCCTGTCATCAATGATCCGGGGGGTGTTGTCACCGGTCCTGGTGGTGTCGGTGGATCGCTGATAGGGACATGGCCCTCGATCTTGTGGGTCTCTTTGTAACGTGGCTGCCGGACGCTGATGCCATGCTGGCCAGGTGATCTGACCGAGGAGGTCACCATGGACTACGACGTCGTCATCGGCCTCGATGTCGGCAAGGCGACTCATCACGCCTGCGCCCTCGACCCGGATGGTAAGCGCCTGGTCGATCGGGAGGTCGCGAACACCGAGACGGCCCTGCGTGGCGTCTTCGCCGAGATGGCCGTCGAGGGTCGGGTGCTGGTCGTGGTGGACCAGCTCCACTCGATCGGGGCGCTGCCGGTGACCGTGGCACAGTCGATGGGCATCGATACCGCCTACCTGCCGGGACTGTCGATGCGACGGCTCGCGGACCTGCATCCGGGCAACGCCAAGACCGACGCCAGGGACGCGTACGTCATCGCGAACGCCGCCCTGACCGTGCCTCACACCCTGCGGAAGCTGGACGTGCCGAGCCAGGCGCAGGCGGACCTGGCGATGCTGCTGGGCTACGACGACGACCTCGCCACCCAGGTCACCTCCGCGGTCAACCGGCTGCGCGGGCTGTTGGTCCAGATCCATCCCAGCCTGGAGAAAGCACTGGGAGACAACGTGTCCCACGATGCCGTGCTCCACCTGCTGATCAAGGCCGGCGGCCCCGACGGGCTCCGGGCGATGGGCAAGACGCGGATCGACACCCAGCTGCGCAAGCACGCACCCCGCATCCACGCCCGCCTCGCCGACGAGATCTGGGACGGCCTGAACGCTCAGAGCGTCGTCGTACCGGGGACCACCGCGGCGGCGAAGGTACTGCCCGGACTCGCCGCCCAGATCCTGCAGCTGCGCGACCAGCGCAAGCAGATCGCCAAGGACGTGGAGAAGGTCCTCGATGACCACCCTCTCGCCCGGATCTTGACGTCCATGCCAGGAGTCGGCGTCAAGATCGCAGCCCGACTCCTGGCCGAGATCGGCGGCGACGTGACCGCGTTCCCGACCGCCGCGCATCTGGCCGCCTACGCCGGCCTCGCCCCTGTCACCAAGAGATCCGGCACGTCGATCCGCGGGGAGCACGTCAACCGCGGCGGTAACAAGCGACTCAAGAACGCCCTGTTCATGGCCGCGTTCACGTCGCTGCGAGCCGACACGGCCTCCCGGGCCTACTACGACCGCAAGCGAGCCGAGGGCAAGAAGCACAACGCCGCACTCATCTGCCTCGCCAGGCGCAAGACCGACGTCCTGTTCGCCATGATCAGAGACCACAAGCCCTACACCCCCTCAATGCCCGCAGCCGCTTGACGAACG
>JAULZL010000043.1:0-7361 GCA_032117355.1 Candidatus Nanopelagicales bacterium | reverse complement strand
GGACTGTTCCGCGGGACGTACATCGCGAATCGCGTGGCCTTCGCGGGATATGGTGTGTGGATATGGGCGATCTGTGGGTCAACATCCTTGTCATCCTGGCCCTGATCCTGATTGGTGCATGCTTTGTTGCGGCCGAACTGGCCATCGTCTCCCTGCGTGATAGCCAGGCCAACCGGCTCATCGAAGAGGGGGGCCGCCGCGGCCGTCGGTTGAGGACGCTGACGGCCTACCCCAACCGCTTCCTTGCGGCGGGGCAGGTCGGCGTTACCTTCACCGGCTTCCTGTCCGCTGCCTTCGGCGAATCGCGCATCTCGCCAGAGCTGGTGCCGATCGTCGTCGGGTGGGGCCTCAGCGAAACTCTCGCCGAGATCCTGGTGCTGATAGTGGTCACGTGCGTCATCGCCTACTTCTCGCTCGTCCTAGGTGAGCTTGTTCCCAAGCGGATCGCCTTGCAGCGCGCAGAACGGATTGCCCTGTTCGCCGCCGGCCCGCTTGATGCATTCGCCACGATGCTGCGGCCGGTGATCGTCCTGCTTTCCGCCTCCACGGACTTCATCGTTCGACTGTTCGGCGTGGATCCGAAGGCCAAGCGGGAGCAGATCAGTGGCGAGGAGTTGCGCGATCTCGTCGCCGCCCACGAGGACCTCACCGAGCAGGAGCGCGAACTCATCGATGACGTTTTCGAGGCCGGTGCTCGGGAGCTCCGAGAGGTGATGATCCCGCGAACTGAGGTCGACTTCATCGACGGGGCGATGTCCGCGGCAAAGGCCGCAACGATCATCTCCGATCGTCCGCACTCGCGGTATCCGGTGACACGGGACTCCGCGGACGACATCATCGGCTTTGTCCATATCCGCGACATCCTGGCGCCGGGCCGCGTGGAGGCGTCTACTCGAGTGGGTGACCTGGCCCGCGATGTCGCGGCATTCCCTGGCACCAACGGCGTGCTGAGCACCCTTACCGAGATGCGTCGAAGGCGCCAGCACCTAGCGATCGTGGTTGACGAGTACGGCGGCACCGCGGGGATCGTCACCTTGGAGGATCTCGTCGAGGAGCTCATCGGCGACATCAAGGACGAGTACGACCTCGTGCAGCGCCCGGAGGCGGCCCGTGTGCTTGGCGTTGTCGTGGTCGACGGCCTGATGAACCTTGAGGACTTCGCCGATGACACCGGCGTAGAACTGCCGGACGGACCGTACGAGACGGTAGCCGGCTTCATGGTCGCCCAGCTTGGCCGCTTGCCGGTTCAGGGGGACGAGGTCCACGAGGCTGGTCACGCGATCTCGGTCGTCGAGCTTGATGGTCGGCGTATTGCCCGCGTTCGGGTCGCTCCGATCGTTGAGGTGGGTGTGGGCGACCCGGCTTCGGACGCGACTGCCGAGCATGCCCTCGCCGGAGAGTCCGGAGTCCCTGCGAACGACGGGTCGGCTGGCTAGTTCCACCCCTTTGCCACAATGGGGCCGTGCCCCCGTCCTCACGACCGTCCCGAGTGCTCTCTGGTATCCAGCCGACCGCCGATTCCTTCCACATCGGCAACTATCTGGGGGCGTTGCGCGAGTGGGTTCGCATGCAGGACGGGCACGATGCCTATTACGTCGTGGTTGATCAGCACGCGATCACCGTCGAGCATGATCCGGCCCTGCTGCGCCGCAGGACGCTGCTGTCCTTCGCGCAACTACTGGCGATCGGTCTTGATCCGCAGCGATGCACCGTCTTCGTGCAGAGCCACGTTCCCGAGCACAGTCAGCTTGCCTGGGTGCTGGAGTGTCAGACCGGATTCGGCGAGGCCGGTCGGATGACCCAGTTCAAGGACAAGGCGCAGAAGGAGGGGTCTGCGCGATCTACTGTCGGGCTGTTCACCTATCCGATCCTGCAAGCCGCGGACATCCTGATCTACCAGGCGGACGCAGTCCCGGTTGGCGAGGACCAGCGTCAGCACCTCGAGCTGACCCGTGACCTTGCCCAGCGCTTCAACACGACCTTCGGCGAGACGCTGACGGTTCCCGAGGCGTTGATCGTGAAGGAGACTGCGAAGGTCGTGGATCTGCAGGATCCGACCGCGAAGATGAGCAAGTCCAGCGCGGCGGGCTGTGCGTTCCTTCTCGATGACGATGCCACGATCGCCAAGAAGCTCAAGACCGCCGTGACGGACTCTGGCCGAGAGATCATCTTCGATCCGGCGGGCAAGCCGGGAGTATCGAACCTGCTGTCGATCCAGCAGGCGCTTACCGGCGCCTCTATGGACGGGCTGGTGGCGTCCTATGACGGTCGCGGATATGGCGATCTCAAGAAGGACACCGCAGAGGTGTTGGTTGAGTTCGTCCGGCCCATCCGGTCAAGAGTGGCCGAGTTGATGGATGACCAGGCGAGTTTGCAGGCGCTGATGGCAACCGGTGCGCACAAGGCGCGGGCAACCGCGCGTCACACCCTGGCTGCGGTCTATGACGCCGTTGGCTTTGTCGGCCTACCAGGCGAGTAACAGTGACGGCAGGTGAGGATCGACGGTGAATGCTGAAGGTGCGGACGGCTAGAAGCGCACGTCAGCGGTCAGGGTGGCTCCGCGGCCGTCCTTGCCTGGTGACAGAACCCAGCGGCCTTCCGTCAGCTCGGTGATCAACGCGGTCCCGAGGCCCGCCGAACCGGCCGTGGGCCCCAGGCCGTTGTCAGCGATCAATACCCGCAGGTTCGTGGCGTCGGCTGGCTCGACCGTGACTCGGACGTGAACGGCCTTTCCGTGCCGGATGGCGTTGCTCACGGCCTCCTCGACCAAGCGGCCGATGCTGGCGTTCGCTGCCGAGTGTCCGTGTCCTAGATGTTCGTCTATGACCACATCGACATCAGCGAGGCCCTGCCAAGGCTCGGTGGCCGCGAAGATCTCAGCCCGTAGGGACAAGTCCATCGGCTCAAGTTGCCAGTCCCATGGCTCGGTTAGCAGTCGTGCCGCATCGGATAGCGCGGACGCATACATGGTTGGGTCGTCGGTGGCCACGGCTCTATCGATGGCGAGGGCGCAGGCGGTCAGGCGTGATTGGACCGGCCCGTGGAGGACTCGAGCAGCCTCACGGGTGAGAACCGCGATCACCTGTGCTTGGACGAGCTCAGTGACCCTGCGGTCGTCTAGTTCAGCCCGAAAAGTGAGCAGCGTGTCGGTCTGCGACTCTCGCCAGGATCCGAACCCGGAGGTCATCAAGATCAGGACGCAGCTGAGCGTGACGTTCACGGCGATGAGGAACACCAGGGACCAAAGATCACCCACTGACGTCGCGATGGTGCTGATTGCCATGGGAACGGGCAGTGCGAGGGCTGCGCCGACGAAGATTGCTCCATGCCGCCGGGGAAACCGGCGCATCAAGAGGTTTGCGAAACCCATGATGCCCGTGATGGCAAGGACCCCAAATGCCGATTCGGTCGCGGCTGTTGCGAGTCCCACTTCCTGCCAGCGAGTCGGCAGGAAGGTCAGTAGGTAGATGCCGCTGACGGCTAGGGGTCGAAGTGGCTGGTTGCGAACGACGCCCAGCAATGAGGGCCAGAAGCGGAGTTGGAAGGTGCCTACGCGGGACGAGGCATCGAGTCGATGGCTGAGGCTTCGGATCGAACTCCTGCTCGCCTCATGGAGGTCGCCGGCCGCCCCGCGGGCCGGACCCGATTCCAGCCCCACGCCGTGGGCGGTGAGCCGATGCTCCACAGCGGTGAGAGCTGGTGAGAGCTCGTCCATCGCCGCCTGGTGGATGGTCAGGCGCAGCTTTGCGATGAGTTCCTGCTGGCCGCGCGGGCCCAGCATGATGGCAGCCTCCCGTTCAATAAGGGATTGCTGGAGGACCTCCACGCGAAGACGCCCCTCAAGGAAGAGTCCCAGCATGGCCCCGCACCAGGAGACGATCGCGGCGTAGGAGAGGATTCGAGCCAGCGGAGGCATCGGATCCACCAGGTTTCCGAGTTGCAGGCCCGCTATGCAGGTTGCGCCTGTGATGGCCCCGATGAGGGCGTAGGCGAACAGGAAGCGCGTCATCGAAGCTCGTGAGCGCGTGCGCTGGTGCAGGAACGACTCGAGCCGCTCGAGGGCGAAGATCTGCACGGATACGACGAGTGCAATGGCGAGGATGACCGGGAGGGTCCCTGGGCGCACCTGGTGGGGGTAGGTCGAGGCAGTGAATCCGATGAGCCAGACGGGCAGGGTTATGGCCAGAAGAACCCACTCCTGGCGGGGAAGCCTGCCACGCGTCGTGACCCGCTCGGACAGCTTCGGAAGGAGGTACGAATCGCTACTCACGTCGTGGTCCTACGGCTCCCGCCAGCCGGAAGTACGCCTGGGCGATGAGGACCCTTTGGTTATCCGTGGTGGACTTTGTGATGCCGAGTTGGGAAACCAGGCGTGCTACCGCCTTGCCCACTGATGGCTCAGTGAGGTGTCGACGTCGGCTGATCTCCGCATTGGAATGCCCCTCTGCGACCAGCCGAAGTATCTCAAGTTGGCTCCCGCTGATCCGAGGCAATCGGACCTGCTTTGCCAGGAGGCCTGATGCCGCCGCGTGCTGACGATCCCGGGCCAGCTTGATTCCGGCGTCGAGGATGGCGGGATCCTGAACGGCCCGCTTGACCAGGTACACCGCGCCGCCGGGCAGGTCGCGCTCGTCGCCGATCAACCGTGAGTCAAGGTACGTGGACAGCATCAGGATGCCGACGTCCGGGGCTAGCCGGCGCAGCGCGTGAGCGAGGTCCATCCCGGTGGGCCCCCGTCCGAGGTCAAGGTCGATCACGGCTACGTCCGGTTGCTCCCGGCGCGCCACGGCTAGTCCAATAGATACGGACTCTGCGTCCCCAACCACCTCGTAGCCCAATTCACGGATCTGCGAGCACAGGAGCATCCGGGTGAACCCATCGTCCTCGACCACGATGACCCGGCTGGTCACTGGCGCTCCTCTCAATTCCTGATGCGATCTCGATGCCGCATAGGGAGATGATCCCTTGACCTTGCCCGGTGATGGGCCATATGGGCCGACTCGGGGTACTGGTGCCCCCCTGTGATCAGCGAGCGGCGCGGCGGCGACGTCGGGACCTCTCGCCGACGATCACGGTTGCCATGACAAGAAGCCCGAGCAAGATGATGAGACCGATGCTTGGCTCACCGACGACAGACGGGACGACGAGTCCGGCCGTGGCGAGCTGCTCGTCGCTGATGGCACGAACCTGTGCCAGGTCGGCCGCAGAGGCGGCTGGGTCGGCGGCGACACTCGGCTCGGTAGAGATCGGGTCGACCAGCACGCCGATCGGGGTGACCTTGTCGTGGTTCTTGAATCCCCAGGTCAGTGCCTGCGCCGCGGCATCGGCACTCCAGTCGCGAATCCCCATCCCCACGAAGATCAACGTGATGCCCCTGCGGGTCGCTGCGCCGACGAAGGTGCGTCCGGCATCGGTCGTAAATCCTGTCTTGACCCCGATCGCGCCCTTGTACCCACGCATCAGCAGCCGGTTCTGGTTGTAGATCGGGTAGGTGCCTCCACCACTGCTGGGGAAGTCATGCACCTTGGTGCGAGCGAACTCGGCGAAGGCCGGGATCTGAAGCCCGGCCCGGGCGAAGAGGGCCAGGTCATAGGCACTGGACCGTTGACCGGGTCGGTCGAGGCCACTTGGCGTCTTCGCCACGGTATCCAGGGCCTGCAGTTGACGGGCCATCTCGTTCATCTGGGTCACCGTCAACTGAATGCCCCCGTTGGCCCTGGCGAGGGCCTCTGCGGCGTCGTTTCCGCTGCGCAGGAAGAGGCCGTAGAAGAGGTCCTCGACGCGGTAGCTCTTCCCGGTGATGAGCCCCACCCGAGCCCCGGTCGCCCGGCTGTCCTTCCAGGTGGCCTCGTACTCCTGATCGAGGGGAAGGCGCGGCAGCAGGGTCACGGCCGTCAGAGTCTTGAGGGTGCTGGCCGGGGGCCGCTGGGCGTGCGAGTTCTTGGCCGCGAGCACGGCCCCGGTCGTCGCATCCGCCAAGATCCACTCATCTGCCCAGATCTCGGGGAGCGGCTGCGCTCCCGGACCGAGGTTCACCTGTCGACCTGGAAGGGCTAGCTGATCGCCCCCGATCACCTCCGCGAGCGCCGACGGCGCCCCGAGCAGCAGGCAAAGGCCCGCTGCTACCAGGGAGGCTGTGGCTCGCCCGCGTCGTCGCATGATGGCTAAGAGTAGGTGCCCGAGGTGCGACCGGATTGCCATACCGCTCGGTTTGGACTGCACTCGCTAGGCTCGGGCACGAGCTCGTTGGGGGCGCTTCTGCGCTCGAAATCTCGACCGAGGAGGACGAATGTCATCGCTGCCAGTGCCCACCGGGCTGCTCATCGGCGGGGAGTGGGTTCAGCCAGCCGGTCGACTCGCGGTCATGAATCCTGCAGACGGGGATGTCCTTGCCCAGATTGGCGATGCGTCCGTCGAGGACGGCCTGGCCGCGGTCGGAGCCGCGCACGACGCCTTCCAGACCTGGGCTCTCACACCCGCGCGCCAGCGGGCCGAGATTCTGCGCAGAGCCTTCGACATCATGTCGGCTGAGGTGGAGACCTGCGCGCGGCTCATTGCCCTGGAGAACGGCAAGGCCTGGCGCGATGCGATGGGCGAGGCTGTCTACGCGGCGGAGTTCTTCCGCTGGTTCTCAGAGGAGGCTTGCCGCATCGAAGGGGACTTCCGCTACGCCCCAGCACGCGACAAGACCATCATCACCGACCATCGGCCGATCGGCGTGGCCTACATGATCACCCCCTGGAACTTCCCTGCAGCGATGGCCACCCGCAAGCTGGCACCGGCCCTGGCCGCCGGCTGCACCGCGATTCTCAAGCCGGCGGGAGAGACGCCGCTCACGGCCCTATGGGTTGCGGAGGTGCTGCAGCGCGCGGGGGCGCCGGCAGGCGTGGTCAATGTCATCACCACTTCGCAGACTGGCGCGGTTTCCAGCGCAATCCTGGCCGACGAGCGGGTCGCGACGCTGTCCTTCACCGGCTCCACCTACGTCGGGAAGATGCTGCTGAAGCAAACTGCCGAGCGGGTGCTGCCATCCAGCATGGAACTTGGCGGTAATGCCCCCTTCCTCGTCCTCGAGGGAGCGGACGTCGACGCGGCGGTTGCCGCGGCCATGGTCGCCAAGATGCGCAACGGTGGTGCCGCCTGCACCGCCGCGAATCGGTTCTACGTCCACGCATCCCTCGCGGGGGACTTCACCACTCGGCTCGAGGCGGCCTTCGCCGAGCTCAAGGTGGGCCCGGGCATCGATCAGGCCAATGACCTCGGTGCGATGGTCTCGGTCAAGGAGCGGGACAAGATCCTCGACCTGCTCAACGAGGCTGCGGCTGAGGGAGCCGACGTCCAGGCCTCCTCCCAGGCGCCAG
>JAULZL010000042.1:0-3099 GCA_032117355.1 Candidatus Nanopelagicales bacterium | reverse complement strand
GCCCCTCTCCTTGTGGTGTGAGCTGAATTTATCCGCAGGTAGCGGGCTCGCCAGATGCCTTCGCACCCGTGGGGCAGGTCGCTCCGGTCAGGATCGTCCCGGTCAGCGTGGTGTTACTCATGTCGACCTCAGCCAGGTTGGCGTTGGTGAGGTTCGCCGACTGGAGGTTCGCACCAGCAAGGTTTCCGAAGGAGAAGTTCGCCCCGCTTGCCTTTGCTCCGATGAACGAAGCCCCGCCCATGAGCGCATACCCCAAGTTGGCGTTGGTGAGTGTTGCGCTTCTGAAGTCGGCCCCGCCCAACGCTCCGTAAGAGAGATTGGCCTTCGTCAGGTTGGCGCCTCCCAGGCTGGCGTTGTCAAGGTAGATGGCGCGACCCTTCACGTTTGAAAGGTTGGCTCCTAGCAGGTACGCGCCATCCAACCTCGCATCGGCAAGGTTGGCGCCGCTGAGGTTCGCCCCCGACAGGTCCGCGCCGATCAGGTTGGCGCCGCTTAGATTCGCACCCCGCAGGTCTGCCTTCACGAGATTGGCACCCTTGAGGTTGGCCTTCGGGCATTTGGTCTTGGCCTTGATAACGCACTTGCCGATGGTCTTCGCTGAGGCGGGGCTGGCTCCCGCGCCTGCGACCAACAAGCCGGCTGATGCAACGACAACGACGAAAGATCGCATGAGTCTATTCATTGCTCAAGGCTAGATCTGAGTTTGAAGGCATTCCAAGTACTTTTGCGAAAGCGGGTACTAGTACCCCGGCTACGTGCCGATTGCCGATGCTGGGCGCCCGCGACACTGAGTCGGCACCAAGTCACTCTCGGCTGATGGCTTGGTGACCCGTGGTCGGGGCGCCCCTGAATCGTCAGTTGGCTGCCTTGATGCGCAAGCTGAACGAGCCTGCTTTGCCCTCCTTGGCCTTGAACCTGCCAACGGGTTGGTAGCGGCGTTGAGCGGCGTGGAAATGACAGGCTCTCGGAAGAATTGCACCTGTGCGTCAGGTCTTCAAGTCACATGGTCTCCAATATTTTGTTGTGTATCGGGGGGTAGCGGGTTTGTATCGGGCGTAGTGGGAGACGGGCCATGGACCAGAACTTTGATGCCATCGCAACCCAGGAGCCTCCGACCATCCAGCGATTCGGATCCCTCGTCATCAACCGAGGGGCTCGTCTAGTCACCATCGATGGCCGGCCCATCGCCCTGAGCAGGACCCACTATGAAATCCTGTCAATCCTTGCGGCGAGCCCGAGAGAGGCAATCAGCAGCCGTAGCCTCCTTGGGGCTGTCTGGAACATCGAGTGGAAGATTGACATCGACTCGCTTCATGTTCACGTGTCACGGCTTCGGCGCAAACTGGGCGAGACCGGTCTCAAGCCCCGCCACATCATTGCTGTCCGCGGCTACGGCTATCGATTCGAACCCCACCCTGAGGGCGTAGCTGACGAGATCGTGACTGAGACAACTGCGGCCACGCCTTCCGTTCAGGCACTTATCTCCGCTAATCGCACCCTTCTTTGGCTCAGCGACAACGTAACAACATTGCTGGGCGTCAGTGCGCGAGACCTCCAGGGTCGAAACGTATGCAGCCTCGTCCATCCCGATGATCTTGCGGTCACCCTTGCTGCAGCGGACCAAGCCAGCACGGGAGCACCGGTCACATTCATGTGGCGACCCCACGTCGATGTAGCTCCACCAACCCTGATTCATGCCCTCGTGCGCCCCGTCATAGACGACAACGAGTCGGTGCGTGCGTATCTTGCGGAATGGCATCCCCTCACGCGTGAGGTCAGCCCAGGTGCACCCAGTGGCGATCTGGAAGTCATCCGCCTCGATCCGTGACTGCTTCCGGTTGCGTTCGCTACCTGGAAGCAGACCAGTGGGCTCACCAGTTGAACCAAGCCATGGCCGGTGGGCGCTGCGAGGGGATGGCCTGGCCGAGCGCCGCATCCAATGCCCGCTGAACAGTTCGCGCAATTACCTAAGGCGTGGCAGCCTATGACCATGACAAGCAACGCTCATCGTGCCTTCAATAGAAGGGCCATCGTCGCCATTGCCCTGACGGCGTTGATCGCCGTCCCCACGGGGTTCGCTCCTGTAGCCTCCGCCAGGGTCAATGCCGTCGAGGCCAACGCGAAGCGTCCAGTGATTAAGACCATCACGCTGATCCAAGCCAAGCCCGTCCTTAAGACCGTGACCGAGCCGGGGGAGCCGCCCGGCACCTTGGTGGTGTTCGGGGCCGAGCTCAGGAATACCAAGGGAGTAAAGCAGGGCTACCTTGCCGGCACCCTGCTGACGGTGGACATTCTGGGGGGCGCGGTTGCGGACGAGCTTCGTGAGCGGTCGCTGAACTTCGAGTTGCCTGCGGGCACAATCCTTGCCCGTGGGATCAGCTACTACCCCCTGGGTGACCGGGAACTTCGCCCGGGCAAGCCGGTGGTGATCGCGGTCATCGGTGGTACCGGTGCCTACATCGGGGCGAGCGGTGAGGTCACCACGACCAGATTGGCTGACGGGACGTACCGCCAGGTCATCACCCTCGTGGAGTAGTGCCTCGCTCACTTCCAGACTGGGGTCGATGGATGGTTCGGCGTTCTGGCTGCACACGCGCGGTGGCGTACTTCTGCCACAGCAGGTCGGGTGGGCGAGAGCCGGCGCGGCTGCAGTGGCCGCCATTGTCGTTCCTGCGACTTGCCCACGGCCGGCACCCCGGGAGTACCCGCCCGCACTGGCGTCCCCGGACTCGTAGTGAGTCGTTCGGGCGACAGTTCTTGCTGCAATTCCGATTATCGGAGTTATTGGGCGCACAAGGGTTCGAGAGTAAGTCAACCGGGCGGAATGGCCACGCGGCGAGTTCAGCGTGACTTACTCTGTTATTACACCTAAGGAACTATCCGAGCCCGTCAGTCGACGCACCCGCGGAGGCCTCTCGGCTTTTCGGCTCCATTTGGGGCCATCGACCACGAAGGGCGACATCGGCATGAATGATGACTGTCCCTTTCATGTCGACCGTCCACGTTGGCCACATGCAGCATTCGCTGGCTCGCCCGCGGTGGTGACGCCCGGTCTTCTGGTCCCGCGATGCCGCTCCGAGTGCGCTTGATGAGCTTTCG
>JAULZL010000041.1:0-12528 GCA_032117355.1 Candidatus Nanopelagicales bacterium | reverse complement strand
GTCTCCACGATGCGCGTTGTGCCGCGCGCGGTGTACTTGGTGGCCACGATTCGGACGGACTCGGCGGTGATTGCATCCTCTCGCGAATCAGCCTGGACGACCCGGCCCTCCGCCTTGGAGACGATCTTGCTGGTCACCACGAAGACATCGCCGTCGCGCACCCCGGACGACCCGTCGGGCCATCGGGCACCGGCCGACAACTCCAGGATGAGGGCGGCTAGGTCCATTCCCGTACTGATGCGTGGCATTCCGGGCAGCCCAACGGCAACCAGCGGCTCGGGCTCGCGGCCGAGTGCTGGCTCGGGTGCGGGGGCTGCGGTCACGGGACGCGCGCTGTAGACGGCTCGGCCGCCAGGGCGAGCGCTGCCCGGGCCATCGCGGCGGTCGCGTCCACGTCGGTCATGAGCAGCGGGATGGCGCGGGTGCGAATCCCGAGCGCCTCGATCTCCTCGACGGTTGATGCGTCGGACTCATCGACCAGCCACCCATCGATCAGGCCGCCGGATTCGCGGGCCCCGTATTGCCGGGCGACACCGAGGGCACTTGTCTCGACCCCGATGGCTGCGAGGCAGGCGTCGGCCATTCCGCGCACCGGCGCGGTGCCGATGATCGGGGACAGCCCGACGACGGGCGCTCGCGTTGCGCGAAGTGCGTCGGCAATCCCGGGGACCTGGAGTATCACCCCGATGGAGACAACCGGGTTGCTCGGTGGCAGCAGGATCACGTCCGCATTCGCGATCGCCTCGAGGACTCCGGGCGCTGGCTTTGCCTCTTCAATCCCGATCACCCGAAAAGCATGTGCCGGCATGGCCGCCCGATAGCGGATCCACCACTCCTGGAAGTGCACCACCACCCGCTGCGGATTCCCCGTGTCATCGACAACCCCGTGCGGATCGTCGATGACAACATGAGTTTCGGCTCGGTCATCGCTCATGGGTAGCAGGCGGACCCCGGGCTGCCAGCGTTCGCACAGTGCGGCGGTCACCTCGCTGAGAGTGAAGCCGGCCCGAAGGGACTGGGTGCGGATGAGATGGGTTGCGAGGTCTTTGTCACCGAGGCCGAACCAGGTCGGCTCAACCCCGTAGGCGGCCAATTCCTCCTTCGCTGCGAAGGTCTCGCCCTCCCGGCCCCAGCCGCGCTCGGCGCTGATGCCATCTCCCAGGGTGTACATCACCGTGTCGAGATCCGGGCAGACCCGCACCCCGTGCACCCAGATGTCGTCGCCGGTGTTGCCGATAACGGTGATCGGGGGCTCTGACCCGTGCGCTGCGGGCAGGCTGGCGAGATGAGCCCGCAGGCCCATCAAGAATCGTGCTCCGCCGATTCCACCGGCCAGTACCGTCACAGAGGGCATGGGCGCATCCTGTCAGGCGGATGTGCGGCGGATCGGGCCTGGTGACTGGGCCCGGTCACCGGGCTGGCTGGGGCGCGGTGGCTGCCGAGTGGGCTGCCCGGGCACGACCAGCCCAGTCCCAGCCGTGATCAACCAGAGCGCATCCGTGATTGAAATGTGCCGTTCTGTCCGCTAAAGGGCGTACTTTCCCCCAATTTTGGCGGAGATTGCCCTCTTTCGCCTTGACGGGATCGAATGACACCTCTGTAATACACCCATGGGAAAGGGCGCTACGCTCAGCGGAATGCCTTCACCTTCCCCATGAGCCACGGGCATTGCGGGTGAACGTTCGCGTGGAAGACACGTGAGCGGAGCCTGCGCGGCGGCGGGCTCGTGTCTGCTAGCCAATGTTGGGTCGAGTGCACTGCAGGGTCGAGGAGGTTCGTTGCCGTGAGCGACAACCATGACGAGGAATTGGGGTTGCTCCCGATGTCCGATGTCGAGGTGCTCACCTGGCAGGAGCGTGCCCTGTGCGCCCAAACGGATCCGGAGGCCTTCTTCCCAGAGAAAGGCGGCAGTACCCGGGAAGCAAAGCGTGTGTGCCTTTCCTGCGACGTTCGGGTCGAATGCCTTGACTATGCACTGTCCCAGGATGAGCGTTTCGGTATCTGGGGAGGCCTTTCTGAGCGCGAGCGGCGTCGTCTGAAGCGCAAGGCGATCTAGTCTGCCGGTCGGCCTCATAAGGTAGCGGGGTGCGCGAGGCTTCCCGATGACCGACGAACAGCCCCCCGAAGTTGCGGGTGATCCAGGGTCGAGCGAGGACGAATGGTGGTCCTCCACCCAGGCCTTGCTTTTCAGCGAGGAGGATCGCCGGGCCATCCGTGAGGGCGGCGAGGCGGCCTTCCCGTCCGGCATCGGTGAGGGCACCGGTCATCCCGATGAGCAGACGACCGAGTGGTTCACCTTTGACGAAGGGTTGGACACCGGCTCCCTGCAGGCCCTCCCGCGGCGCGTACATCATGTGACAACCGTTCTGGTCGCCCATGACGGTGCCGCGTGGCTTCCTGCCGTTGTTACCGGGATTGCCAATCAGACGCGACCGGCCGACGTGGCCATCGGCGTTGACACGGGGTCGACCGACACCAGCCTGTCGATCATGCGGGAGGCCTTTGGGGATCAGCGAGCGGTCGAGGCTCGACGCGGCTCGGGCTTCGGCGAGGGAGTCCGAGCCGCTCTCGCATACCTCGATCGGGAAGCCGCGGTCACCTTCGGTGAGGGCTCCGGGGCGCCGGAAGGTGTCCAGTGGGTCTGGCTGCTGCACGATGACAGCGCCCCGACCGCCACCTGCCTGCAGGCCCTGCTCGACACGGCAGACGACAATCCCGGTGCCGCGATCCTTGGCACCAAGATCCTCGGCTGGCATGACGCGCGCCTGCTCCTTGAGGCTGGAGTGAGCGTCACCGGTTCCGGACGGCGATTCACCGGCCTTGAGATAGGCGAGCATGACCAGGGCCAGCACGACGGTGTCCGCGAGGTCATGGCCGTTAGTTCTGCGGGGATGCTCGTGCGCCGCGACCTGTGGGACCTCCTCGGTGGATTCGATCCCAGGCTGCCGCTGTTCCGCGATGACCTGGACTTCTGCTGGCGTGCCCACCGAGCCGGCCAGCAGGTCCTGATCGCCACCCGTGCGGTGGTGCATCACCGGGAGGCCTCCACTCACGGGCGTCGGGCCACCGGTGTCAAGCACCCGGAGCGCACTGACCGCGAGGCCGCCGTCCACGTCCTCCTTGCCCAAGCACCCCCATTCGCCGCCCCCTTCGTTGCACTCCGTCTGCTCCTTGGCAGCATCCTGCGCTCACTGGCCTTCCTGCTGGGGAAGGACGTCGCTGGGGCCCGAGACGAAGTAGCTGCCGTCCTTTCCGTTGCGGTGCACCCGGTGCGCCTGGGTCGGTCGCGTGCCCTGGTCCGGCGCACCTCGACCGAGCCTTCCTCCGCCGTGCGGCATCTGCGTCCCAAGATGTCATGGCAGTTGCGTCAGGCCATTGAGGCCTTCATCGGCATCGCCACGACCAGTAGCGCCGCTCCGGCATCCTCGGTTACGGCCATGGAGGCGGGGCCCGGGGACGATGACTCGGCTTACCTCGAGGCGACCGGCGCAAACGTGATCAAGCGCCTGCTGATCCGGCCGAGCGTCTTCATCTTCGTGGGCCTGTCGATCCTCACGATCGCGGCCAGCTGGGGGCTCTGGTGGGGCAGTGGGGTGCTGCAGGGAGGCGCCCTGCTGCCCAGCCCCACCGGGGCAACCGACCTCTGGGAGCGGTATGCCCAGGCCTGGCATGACGTCGGGCCCGGCTCGAATGTCCCGTCCGCTCCCTTTCTGATGCTCGTCTACGCCGTCGCGGTCGCACTGCTTGGAAAGGGTGCCTTTGCCGTACAGGTGATCATGCTGATGGGCATCCCAGTTGCGGGCTGGGCGGCCTACTTCGCTCTGCGCGGGGTTGTTTCCAGCTCGTGGATCCGTGCCTGGGCTGGGGTTGCCTACGCCCTGCTGCCAGCCGTCACTGGAGCGGTTGCCGCAGGGCGACTGGGAACAATGATGGTCGCCATCCTGTTCCCCTTTGCGGCGCGATCCTTCGTGCGCATCGCGCGGAGCCAGGGCACATTCCGTCGCGCCGCTGGCACGGCCCTTCTTCTCACAGCCCTGACGGCCGCGGCACCCGCCATGTGGATCATCGCGCTGATCGCGGCCGCCGCCGTGGTGATCAATGCCTGGACTTCGCAGGGCCGGTCCGCGATCGCCGTCACCAGGCGCATGGCGCTTGCGGCCTTCGCGCCGCTGCTGTTGCTGATGCCCTGGACGGTGTACCTCTTCACCCATCCGGCTCTGTTCCTCTTGGAGCCGGGGGTTGCCTCGCCCACCCTGAACGATCCGAACATCGCCCCGTTGGACATCCTGCTGCTGCATCCCGGCGGCCCGGGCATGACACCGATCTGGATCAGCGTGGCCATCGTGCTGGCGGGACTGCTTGCCCTGTTTCGGCGGGATAACTTCGCAAGCATTCTTACCTGCTGGTCCGTCGCTACCGTGGCTCTCGCCATAGGCATGGTCCAGGTCGTCCTGCTCATCACTCCGCCTGGTGCCACCACGGCCCTGCGCTCCTGGCCAGGTCCGGCAACCCTCACCCTTGGCGCGGTGCTTATTCTCGCGGCGGCCCTGGGGGCCGATGGTCTCCCAGCGCGGCTATCGCGCGAGAACTTCAACCTCATGCAGCCGGTGGCGGCACTCGTTGCGGTTGCCGCCGTCGTGGCGCCGATTGCGACGGCGGTCTTCTGGTTCCCGGTGGCCACCGCGAAGCTCGTTCGGGCACCGGCGAGTTCGGTCCCCGCCTTCGTCGAGGCCGATGCCTTGAGTCCCCAGGCGCCGCGGACCCTCGTCCTGCGCCAGGATTCCGAGGGGCGGGTTCTCTACAGCCTCATCAACGGCGCCGGTCCGCTGCTGGGCGATGCCGATGTCAGCCCTGATGCGTCCGTGTGGGAAGCCATCGACCCGCTGGTGGCAGCCCTTGCCTCGGGCCGCGGCGGGGACGAGGTCCAGGGCCTGGCCGGCTATTCGATTCGGTACGTACTTCTCGCCGCCGGCACGTCGGCAGATCTCATTCCGGTGTTGGACGGAGCGCCGGGCCTGCGCCGCCTATCCAGTTCCGGGGGCGAGGTGCTGTGGAGCATCAGCGGGGTAACGACGAGGGCGCGGGTCATCTCCGAGGAGGGTGCAACGGGTGTCGACCTCGCCTACCGTGGCATCGATGATCCGAGTTCGCCGCTGCCATTGAATCCCTACCTGGCGGCCACCATGCCCGTGCCCGGCAAGGCATTGTCGATCGGAGCGCTCGTTGACGACCACTGGATCGCACTGGCCACAGACCCCCAGACCGGGGAGAGCATCACCCTGGCCAGGGTGATGTCGACGGGTGCGACCGGTTGGTCCCAGGCGTTTGCCCTGCCCAGCGGACTGCCGAACGTTCAGGTGTCCTATGACCCGGAGGTTCGCAGTCGCTGGCTGTGGCTGCAGGGCATGATCCTGCTTGTGCTGGTGGTTCTCGCGCTGCCGTCGCGCCGATCCCGGATCGACCCGGATGCTGATGAGGCCGCCTTGGCCACCGGAGCCAGTGGGGTGGCGCGATGAGTTGGTTCACTCCTTGGCGAACCCTGCCTATCGTTCTGGCCGTCTTTGGTTTGATTTTCGGCGGCGGCTTCCTTGCCCAGCGCGAGGTCCCAGAGGTGACGGTCGCTGCCGCAAGCGTTGAGCCAATCCGCTCGACGGTGCTGCTGTGCCCGGAGCCTGGCTCCTCGAATGATCGAGGGGTTCGCGTGTCCTCCGCGGTCATCCCTGGACAGCCGGGCCAGGAGGTCCCCGGGCGGGTAACCCTGGAGACCCTCCCCGGGAAGGAAGCGGCTCGGGCGCAGATCACCAAGCCGGGTGCCCAGACGGAGATTCCCGCCCAGGGTCGCAATCTGCCCGCCGTTCGCGTGGTCGGCCTCGGTGGACTGGCCCCCGGCCTGATAGCCGACCAATGGAGCCGGGATCCGCAGGGTGAGGGCCGCGGCATGGCCAGCACGGCGTGTGAGCCAGCGTCATCGGAATTCTGGTTCATCGGGGGAGGGGCGGTTTCCGGGCGTGCTAGCCGCATCGTCCTGGTCAACCCCGATGAGCAGGCGGCAATCGTCGACCTCGTCGTCTACGGCCCCGATGGCATTGTTGACGCGCCCGGCGGTCGTGGCCTGGTGGTCAAGCCGCGCAAGCGGCTGGTCATCGGGATTGACGCTCTCGCACCGGGAGTCCCGACGACAGCCGTTCATGCGATCGGCCGGACGGGCCGGATCGGCGCGTCGATCGACGACGATCAGATGAGCGGCCTGGACGCAATCGGTACCGAGTGGGTTCCGCAGGCGGACGGCCCTGCTACGAAGGTCTACCTGCCAGGCGTGATGCCCGGACTTGGCGCTCGAGTCCTGGCGATCGCGGCGCCCGGTGATGACGACGCCATCGTGAAGATCCGGGTGATCTCGAAGTTGGGAACGTTTGCCCCCGCAGAGCGTGACACGGTTACCGTCCCCGCCGATACCGTGGTGAGCCTGGACATGTCATCCGTGACGGGCGCCGAGGCTGCCACCCTGGAGTTGACCTCCCAAACCCCCATCGTGGCGGGGGTGCGCCAGTTTTTCGGTGCCGAGCCGAGTGAGTCGGGTAAGAAGGTGCAGCAGGAGACCGCCTACGCCGCGGGCCGCCAGCCCTATGTCGAGACTGCGGCAGTTTCCGGTCTGCCGATCCGACCCGACACCGACGTGCGACTGGCCATCACCGCTCCTGAGAGTGACGTGTCCGTCGATGTCTCCGTCATCGCATACAACGGAAATGACATCGTCTCCGAGCCTTCTCCGCCGCGTCGTGTAAATGTTCCCGCTGGGCAACTGGCGTGGATCCTCCTGCCGGAGCCGGCCAACGCAAGCTGGTTCACTGCGATCGTCACGCCGGTCGCGGGGTCGGGCCCGATGCTGCTGGCCCACCGCGTCCGCGAGAAGTCGGACTTCGGAGATCTGATTACCGGCTACCCCTGGCGACCACTGCGCACCGAGGTGACCGTGCCGACGGCTGCGCAGGATCCGAGCGTGACCCTGCGCTAGCCGCGTGTTGCTTATCTTGTGTCGGCGCGTCAAGTGGGGCGCTCTTCCTGGATCGCACTAACGTGCAGCAAGTGGCTCGTCGTCGTTGCTCCAAGCCTTCATGCCAGGCGTATGCCGTAGCCACGCTCACCTACGTCTACGCCGATTCGACCGCGGTCGTCGGCCCGCTGGCCACCTACGCCGAGCCGCACTGCTACGACCTGTGTCAGATGCACCGGGACCGGCTGACGGCCCCGCGCGGTTGGGAAGTCGTCCGAATCGACCCTGACCCGGACGCACTGAAGCCGACGAGTGACGACCTTGAGGCACTAGCGAACGCCGTCCGCGAAGCGGCTCGGCCCCGGTACTTCGTCGACGACAATCCCGCGGGCGAGCCAACATCCTCGGTCGAAGTCGCCCGTCGCGGCCACCTGCGCGTCCTTGCACATGTCGAGGACCAACCGGACGCTGCCGACAACAGGACCCGCTAGCGACGTTTCCGGCAGGGCTGCCCCGGTCTTTGACCGCATCCCTGCGTCGCGTGGGCGGGTGCGGCGCCTTCGGGTCGATAGCCTTGCGGCGTGCGCAACCTAGATGCGGTAATCAAGGCCTATGACGTCCGCGGGACGGTTCCCGACCAACTCGATGCGGACCTTGCCCACGATGTGGGTGCTGCCTTTGTTCGAG
Source organism: Candidatus Nanopelagicales bacterium (assembly GCA_032117355.1). Taxonomy (GTDB): domain Bacteria; phylum Actinomycetota; class Actinomycetes; order S36-B12; family S36-B12; genus REEB460. The sequence continues at coordinate 4,847 of JAULZL010000041.1, read as the reverse complement.
TGCTGGGCATCGCGGCGCGCGATGGTGGCGAGGGAACCGTCGTTATCGGCCATGACATGCGACCTTCCGGGCCGGACTTGGTGGCCGCTTTTGCCGAGGGCGTCCGAGAGCAGGGCTGCGACGTCATCCTGATCGGCCTGGCGAGCACCGATGGCCTGTACTTCGCCGCCGGAAGCTTGGGTGTTCCCGGCGCGATGTTTACCGCCTCCCACAACCCAGCGCAGTACAACGGCATCAAGCTGTGCCGGGCTGGCGCTGCCCCGGTCGGCCAGGACTCGGGACTGCGGCTGATCAAGGAGATGGTCGAGTCCGGTGTGCCGGCATCTGATGGGCCAATCGGCGAGGTCCGTGAACAGGACATGCTCGCTGACTATGCGCGCTATATGCGTCACCTTGTCGATGTCTCCGGTAGCCGACCACTGCGCGTGGTCGTGGACGCAGGAAACGGCATGGGTGGATTCACCGTGCCGGCCGTCCTGGGGGATGCCGCAGGCTTGGAGCCGCTGCCACTGGACATCGACGCGATGTACTTCGAGTTGGACGGAAGCTTCCCCAACCATGAGGCCAATCCGATCGAGCCGGAGAACCTGCGGGATCTTCAGCGGCGGGTCCTCGAGGTGGGGGCCGACCTGGGCCTGGCCTTCGATGGGGATGCCGATCGCTGCTTCGTGGTGGATGAGCGCGGTTCCATCGTGAGCCCGTCCACCCTGACCGCGCTGATTGCAGCGCGCGAACTTGCCAAGCACCCGGGCTCGTCGATTATCCACAACTTGATTACCTCGCGGGCTGTCCCGGAGGTCATCCGGGAGAACGGCGGCATCCCCGTGCGCACCCGAGTTGGTCATTCGTTCATCAAGGCCACCATGGCTGAGACGAATGCGGTCTTCGGCGGAGAGCATTCTGGGCACTTCTACTTCCGTGACTTCTGGCGCGCGGACTCAGGCATGCTGGCGGCGCTCCACACCATCGCCGCACTCGGCGAGACCGCCAAAGGCACCACCCTGTCGAGCCTGCTGGCGCCCTACGACCGCTACGCGGCAAGCGGAGAAATCAACACCACGGTCGCTGATCAGCAGGCAGTGATGGCGGCGATCAGATCGGCCTACGAGACCCAGGACGGGGTGACGGTCGATGATCTGGACGGGCTGACCTTCACCGCTGCGGACTGGTGGTTCAACGTTCGCCCGAGTAACACCGAGCCCCTGCTTCGGCTGAATGCCGAGGCAAGTGATGAGCAGACCATGGCCCGCGTCAGGGACGAGGTTCTGGGAATGATGAGGTCAGGTTCATGAGCAGCACCCCTGTGACGCCAGCACCCCTCGGGCTCGATCCCCGGCTCTGGGAAGTCCTCGCTTGCCCGTGCCCGGCACACGGCGAGTTGATCGCTGATGAAAAGGCGTCCACCCTCACCGGCACCTGCTGCGGCGCCGTCTTCGCAGTCGAGGACGGCATCCCGGTGATGCTTCTGGCCGAGGGCTGACATGGCCTTGATCGTCCGCGGGGTCGTCAAGGACTACGACTGGGGCATCGTCGATGGCCTGTCCGCCTGGACAGGGGTCACTTCGGCCCAGCCGCAGGCGGAGTTGTGGTTCGGCGTTCACCCGGGCGGGCCATCCCCATTGCTGGACGATGACGGATCCGATACGGGCGAGCACCTCGGGGATCGGTTCGATATCGAAGCTATTCCATTGCTGGTGAAAATCCTTGCTGCCGCCCGCCCGCTGTCGGTGCAGGTCCATCCGCGCGCTGCCATGGCTGCGGCGGGCTATGCGGCTCAGCAGCAGCCGGGGGCGCGACGGGTCTACAGCGACCCATTCGAGAAGACCGAGTTGCTCGTGGCACTCGAGCCATTTATCGCCTTTGCCGGTTGGCGAGACGCCGATCGTGCCTCGGCGATGCTCGACGCCATCCCGGGTGCGCAGGGCGCGGCAGATCTCGTCCGCAAGGGCTCGATGAGCGAGGCGATTCGCCAGCTACTCGCTCTTTCCTCCCCGGAGCGAATCCGCCTGCTGCCCGATGCTGCAGCGGCGATCGGACTGCCCGAGGAGCAAGTGTCGGCCTATCGAACGGTCAGCGAGGTCTATCCCGAAGATGCGGGTGCCCTGATCACGCCGTTGCTGGACGTCGTCCAACTCGAGGTGGGCGAGGCTGTCTATCTGCCAGCGGGCGTGCCCCACAGTTATATCCATGGGACGGGCCTTGAGGTCATGACCTCAAGTGACAACGTGGTTCGGCTCGGCTTGACCTCCAAGCCGGTATTCGTCGACGAGGCGATCGCAGCACTCGTTCCCGATCTGCGCCCGCAGGTGCTGCGCACCCGGCACGCAGACATCATCTGGCCGGTCAACGCGCCCTTCGTTGCGCGAGTGCTGACCGCCGGCTCGGAGCGAATCCCGGCCGGCGCCTATCGAATCCTGCTGCTGATTGAAGGCTCGGCAACCGTCGACACTGAGGGGGCCTCGCTCACCCTCAAGCCGGGCACCGCCGCCGTGCTGTCTGCAGAGGATGCTGATGCATACGTGCACGCGGATGGCCTTCTCGCCATCGTCCAATCCACTGAGCGTTGAGGGATTGTCCGCGGTTCCTCCTTGCAAGGAGCCTTGGGAATGAGTAGGCAGTGAGAGCAGACATGACAGGTTGGACGGACCGGACGGGTGCGCAGGCGCTTTCGGGATGCCTCGTGTCGGGCACGTCATGAGCGCCGAGGGCGGCATGCGGGCGGTCGTCGCCGCGCTCTTGGCCAATGTCGGCATCGCCGTCAGTAAGTTCGTGGCCTTTGCCTTCACCGGTTCATCGTCGATGCTCAGCGAGGCCATCCACTCCCTTGCCGACTCCGGCAATCAGGTTCTGCTCATCGTCGGTAACAAGCGCTCCAAGAAGGCGGCCGACGCCCAGCACAACTTCGGGTACGGCCGACGCCGGTATGTGTACGGCTTCATTGTTTCGGTGATCCTGTTCCTGGTGGGCGGACTCTTTTCGCTCTACGAGGGCATTCACAAGTTCACCAATCCCGAGGAGGTGCGGGACGCCTGGATCGCCTTCCTGGTCCTTGGCGTCGCGATCGTCCTGGAGTCCATCTCCTTGCGCACGGCTATCAAGGAGACGCGGATGGCGAAGGGAAAGCGGTCGTACGCTCGCTTCCTTCGGGATTCACGGCAGCCGGAGTTGCCCGTCATCCTGCTGGAAGATACCGGCGCCCTCGTCGGCCTGGTGTTCGCCCTCTTCGGTGTCTCGATGGCTGTTGTGACCGGCAATGGTCGCTGGGATGGTGTTGGAGCCATGTCGGTCGGCGTGCTGCTCGTCGTCATTGCGGTCTTCCTGTCGATGGAGATGGCGGCGATGCTGGTTGGGGAGAGTGCCCTGCCGGAGGAAGTTGCCGCGATCCAGGCGGCACTTGAATCCTCGGCCGGAGTAGTGCGTGTCATCCACCTCAGGACGGTCCACGTAGGTCCGGATGAACTCCTGGTGGGAGCCAAGATCGCCGTGCGCCACGTCGCAACGGGAGCGGAGATCGCCAAGGACATCGACGATGCTGAAAAGGCACTGCGTGCTGCCGTGCCATCCGCTCGCTACGTATTCCTCGAGCCGGACGTGGACAGGTCCTCCACGACGGTCGTCTAGCACGACGGTCGTGCTAGCAAGACGGTCGACTGGGGGAAGGGTGCGAGCGACGCTACAGCCTGTCAATTGGCTCGATCTCCGTCCTCATGGCACAATCTGCAGCGACGGGGGCTCTCCCTGATCACAGCGAACCATCGAAGCCTCGTGACGTTCGCACCCACCAGGAACGCGCATATGCGCAACGGTCGATTGCTTGCATCGAATCGGCCACCGATGTCACGAGGAGTGAGATGTCCGTTTTCAAGGCTGACGGTTCCCCAGACTTCAAGGTTGCTGATCTATCGCTGGCCGATTTCGGTCGCGACGAGATCCGGTTGGCCGAGCACGAGATGCCCGGTCTCATGGCCATGCGGGCCGAGTACGGCCAGAGCAAGCCGCTGAAGGGCGCCCGTATCACCGGCTCCCTGCACATGACGATCCAGACCGCCGTCCTCATCGAGACGCTGGTCGACCTCGGCGCCGATGTCCGCTGGGCGTCCTGCAATATCTTTTCGACCCAGGATCACTCGGCTGCCGCCGTCGTCGTGGGCCGCAATGGCACGGTGGACGCTCCCTCCGGCGTGCCGGTCTACGCATGGAAGGGTGAGACGCTGCCGGAGTACTGGTGGTGCACCGAGCAGATCCTCATGTGGCCGGACGGTGGGGGCCCGAACATGATCCTGGACGACGGTGGCGACGCCACTCTGCTCGTTCACAAGGGCAAGGAGTTCGAGGCCGCCGGTCTCGTCCCGACGCCGGATGAGTCCACCTCCGAGGAATACGCGGTGGTTCTCGAGACTCTTCGCCGGTCCCTGATCGAGGACCCGGTTCGCTGGACGACCATCGCCGCCGGCATCAAGGGCGTGACTGAGGAGACCACCACCGGTGTTCACCGTCTCTACGAGATGATGCGCGAGGGTGCACTCCTGTTCCCGGCCATCAACGTCAACGACTCGGTGACCAAGAGCAAGTTCGACAACAAGTATGGCTGCCGTCACTCGCTCGTCGACGGAATCAACCGGGCAACCGACACCATGATCGGTGGCAAGGTCGCCGTCATCTGCGGCTTCGGCGACGTGGGCAAGGGCAGTGCTGACTCGCTGCGCGGCCAGGGCGCCCGCGTGATCATCACCGAGATCGATCCGATCTGCGCCATGCAGGCGGCGATGGACGGTTACCAGGTTGCGCGTATCGAGGACGTCATCGGCACGGCCGACATCTTCATCACGGCGACGGGCTGCTTCGAC
>JAULZL010000040.1:0-1963 GCA_032117355.1 Candidatus Nanopelagicales bacterium | reverse complement strand
CGAGGCCGTCTACATCAACCTGGCCAATGACCAGCATGAACCGTGGGCGATTAGGGCACTCGCAGCCGGCAAGCACGTGCTGTGCGAGAAGCCACTCGGCTTGACCGCCCATCAGGTGCGGTCGATGGCCAATGCCGCGGCTGCCGCCGATCGACTGCTCGTCGAGGCGGCGTGGTCGGCCTGGCATCCCCGCCACCGCCGGCTGGCCGCCCTGGCAACTGACGGCAGCCTCGGCGAGCTTCAGGCCATTAACTCCGTGTTCACCTTCCCCGGATCGCTCGACGGCAACTACCGGCTTGACCCGGCCAAGGGCGGCGGGGCCCTCCTGGACGTCGGCTGCTATCAGGTGCACATCTGGGTCAGCCTCACCCAGGGTGCCCTTCACCTGCAGGTCGAGGACTGCGAGCGCGCGCTGGCAACCACCGGGGTAGACCTGACCACCCGGGCAACGGGCATCATCAACGGCTCGACTCGAGTTGACGCCCTGGCATCCTTCGCCCAGCCTGAGCAGCAGGCACTGACCGTCACGGGGAGCATCACGACGGCGGCAACGCGCGACGGCGAGGCCTTCACCTGCTGGAAGCAGCCTGCCTCCCTGGCCATCGGGTCGACCATCGAGCAATTCGAGCCGGTCGATGCCTACCAGCTCATGATCGAAGCGGTGAGTCGGCGCGTCTCGGGGGCTGCTGACGCGGACACTGACGGGCACGCCGCGTGGGTGCTCCCGCTCGAGAACTCAATCCGGGTAGCCGAAATCCTTGACGCTCTGGCCGGGTCTACTCCGGCTTCTTCTCCATCGCATCACGAATAATCCCCATTGCTCCGGATAGTTCTCCCGGGATAACCCACACCTTGTTCGCCTCACCCTCGGCCAGCCTGGGCAGCGCCTCGAGGTAGCGGTGAGCGAGAGCCGCGGGCGTCGGCGATGCATCGTGGATTGCCTGGTAGACGCGGTTGAGGGCCTTCGCCTCGGCATCCGCGCGGATCACCTGCGCTTGGGCATCTCCCTCGGCCGTAAGGATTGCGGCCTGCTTGGCGCCCTCGGCCGTAAGGATTGCGGCCTGCTTCTGGCCCTCCGCGGTCAGGATCGCCGCACGTCGCTCCCGCTCGGCCTTCAGCTGCTTCTCCATCGACTCCTGGACGGAGGCCGGCGGATCGATGGCCTTCAACTCGACGCGATTGACCCTGATCCCCCACTTGCCGGTTGCCTCGTCCAGCACTCCGCGCAATTGCCCATTGATTGAATCTCGCGAGGTCAGCGTCTGCTCAAGGTCCATCGAGCCAATGACATTACGCAGAGTGGTGACGGTCAACTGCTCGATGCCGATCAGGAAGTTCGCGATCTCGTAGGTCGCGGCCTTCGCGTCCGTGACCTGGAAGTAGACGACGGTGTCGATCGAGACCACCAGGTTGTCCTCGGTGATGACCGGCTGGGGCGGGAAGGAGGCCACCTGCTCGCGCATGTCCACCCGTCGGCGGATGCGATCGACCATCGGGATCACGATGCTGAGTCCCGGGGTCAGCGTTCGCTGAAAGCGGCCGAGCCGCTCCACCACGGCCGTGGTTGCCTGGTTCACGATCACCAGCGTTCGGGTCAGGATGATGACGGTCAGGGAGATTGCCAGCACCGTGACGATGATGGGTAGCGCAAGATCCATGGGAACTCCGTTCTCAGGTTGACGTCAGTTGGCTCTACTCATCAATCGGATGGACGAGGGCGGTTGCCCCATCAATCCGGGTCACCACCAGGCGCGACCCCGGCGGCACCGCGACTCTCGTGACATCCGGATCCAATTTCGCCGACCACACCTCGCCGCGAAGGTTCATCTGCCCGCTATCGACAGTGACCTCCGTGATCGCCTTGCCAGTCAGGCCCGGCAGTGCATCGACACCTGTTCGAGTGTCCAGTGGAACTCGTCGCAGGTGCCTCAGGGCGATCGGGCGGACGAAGATGAGTCCGGCA
>JAULZL010000039.1:0-2283 GCA_032117355.1 Candidatus Nanopelagicales bacterium | reverse complement strand
TGGCCGATCGTCGCCGATGTGATGAGGCCGAAGACATGGGTTGTCTTGATGGTCGTGTCGGCGTCCGTTTCGCGCCATGGCAGTTCCGCTTCGACGGTCTCGGTTCTCGTGAGGTAAGCAGCGAGTGCGTCGAGCGCGAATTGCTGGACGGGGATCACGGGGTTGCGGCCGGCTTCGGCCTTCGGCGGGGCGGGCGTTGACCAGCAGCACTTGACGACGAGGGGAGCCCCCGGCGACATGCCGGGGGCTCCCCTACGTGTGCTGCATGACTAGGGCATCACTGTGAGCGAGACACACCAAAAGTGCCGGTTTGACCAAACCCATCACGGCCACCGGAATCTGCGGCTAGGGTCGATCGCAGTGCAACGGCGGCATGCAATTGCCACGCGGAATCGGGAGAGCGCTAGCGAGGCTGGTGGTGATTGCCATGGTCCTGACCGCCGTCACGGCGCAGCAGTCACTTCGGCAGCCGCAGAGCGCCAGCGGTAAGACCATGTTCAAGAGCAACGCGTGCGGTGTCGCTAAATGGTGCGGGACGCGCGCGTCGACCGTAGGCAACTCCTCCGTCTATGCCACGTTCGTGCTGCGCAAGGGTCTCCTGACGCGACTTGGCGTACTGCCGCCCCTTCGCTCATTCCAGTTCGAATTCCAGCTGTCGCAGGTCAAGGAAGGGCTTGCGAGGTTCAACTCGTGGTCCCTTCCGCCGCCAAGCCAGACGATCTCGACGGGCGCCACGGTGTTGCGGAAGGATGGCACGGACATGATGAGACTGCCCGAGTCATGCATCCCCGGAAGGGCGCCCGACCCCCAGAGGATGTACGTCGCCCTCACCCCCCCTGCAACTTGCCGCGGATGCAATCGGAGTGGCCTTCGACGACGCGACCGTTCCGGCACCTGTGCTCATGGCCCTGCTCACGGTCACCGATGTCGCCAAGTACAGCGCCACCGCGATAGAGATCCTGTCCATCGAGGAGGACACCGAGCGGGGCGCCTTCGCCGTGGAATTCGTGGTGTCCGAGGCCGAGGACTACGCGGGGAACAAACTCGACGTCGACAGTCGGACGAAGGACGCGGTCCTGACCGCCAGCGAGATGGCTGATCTGGCCAGTTACCTCAAGGTCCAGGGGTCCGTCCACAGCGAGGCGATCGACCACACCTGCACGACCATCCGACAAGTCCACGAGAACGCACGACTGGAGGAGAGAGCATCATGACGCCATCGAGAGTCCTTGCCGCCATCGCGGCGGTGATCGTAGGCTCATCGGCGTTAACCGCCGTGCCCGCCGCCGCCGCCCCGCCCATCGGCATCGGGGTCGCGCCCACCGCCAACGGATTCGTCATGTGGAAGACCCCGACGCAGATCACGGTGTCGGGGATCCGCAGCGCGAAGGTGTACGAGAAGGTCTCCACCCAGTGGACGCTCGTAGGGAGGCTCACGGCGAAGGCGCCTAGCATCACCCATACCTTCGCCGAATACGGCATCCGCGACCTTAAGGTCGTCCCATCAAACGGCAAGGCAAAGACGTTCAAGGTCCCGGTCTACGCAGTCTGGGCGGACGAAGGGGACAAGGTCCTCACCTTCGGCTCAGAGGTTCTGCAAGCCCATGCTCAAGCACTCGGCCGGAGGGAGTACGCGGCATCGCGGGGATGCGTCCTCATCACCATCGGTATTACCGACTATGGCAAATACGGTTACAACAGCTACAACATCGGACCTTATACGGTGAGTGTCGTCTCGACGGGGAAGCCGCCATTCCTCGGCGGACCCGTTGACAGGGCGGGCACCATCTTTCGGGACATCCCCGTCGAGGGCAGCATCATTCTCACCGTGACCAGTGACGACACCAAATACAGGGGCAACTACTACGGCGAGCGACTCTTTCTCACCTGCCTTACCGGGTGAGCCCTCGACTTCAACGCCGTCAGCGCTGCCTGCGCCAGCAGGGCAAGGCCCCGCGGCATACAAGATGGGCAAGTGCCTCTACTTCAAGAGAGGCGACGTCCAGACATGGCTGACCACCGTCCGGATGATGGACCCGCCTAGGCATGTGATCTGGCGTTGACCAGCAGCACTTTACGGCGAGAGGAGCCCCCGGCGTCATGCCGGGGGCTCCTCTCCTTGCGCTGCACGAATAGTGCTTCATTGGGATCGAAAAACACCCATAGTGCCGCGTTCATTGCGTCAGGTTGAACGTTCACTGCTGGTATCGGCTGCTGTGAAAAGCGATGAACCACAACAGTTTTCTAGATTCAAGCACGAAATGCTCCACGAGCGGCAAGGAC
>JAULZL010000038.1:0-36609 GCA_032117355.1 Candidatus Nanopelagicales bacterium | reverse complement strand
CTTCCGATCTTAGGCCGTGTACCCGGTCGTGTCGATCACGCCTCCGTCGATGTCGTAGAGCTCGAAGGTCTTGGCTCCGGCATTGACATTCGTCACCTTTACATACCGGCCATTCACCTGTGACATGCCAGCAACCTGCGAGATGTACATCCAGTCGCCGTTCGACGGGTCTGCACCTACATAGGTCAGCACACCCGGACTCGCCTGCGTGATGTTCGAGATGTCGAGCGGGTCCTCGAGCACCACCCCACGGTCGGTGAAAAGCCTGCAGTAGTAATCGCCGAACTCGATGACATACGCCTGGTCGAAGGCGAACTCGAACCGCTGCAGCCACACCCGCTTGTCAGAGTACAGCGTCTGCAGGACATACTTCGTGCCGGGACACCGCTTCGCCGGACCCTGCGCGGTCGGGATGAACCGCCGCATACGGAAGGTCGAGGAGGCGTACTTGTCGAAGTCGGTGCGACCGCTCATCAGCGACCCGACCTCGCCACCGTTGAAGTTGACGATCGCTGGGTTGACGTTTGGCATCAGAGCCTCACGGACAGCCAAGTCGTGTCGGCAATCGACTCCGGTGGGTTTTCAATGGCGTTTGCTCGGACCGCCTCCGTCAGACACAGGCGATAGTCGCGCAGCGCCGCGTTCTTTTTAGCGTCAGATTGTGTCAAAGCCTCTGCTACGTTGTACGCCAGCAGAGCCGAAAACGCCTCGTCAAACGACGAGTCGAACTGGGTCGGGTCAGTCACCCGCGACAGATACCGCAGGTTCATCTGACCAGATGAGTTGGTCAGTATCTTGCCGCCCTCGAGCTGGTACTCCTGCCCACCGCCGCCAATCAGGTCGGACAGATCCGGCGCAGGGAAGTACGCGCCGACCTGCAGGATGCGCAGACAGTCGGTCGGCAGAGTGTACTGGTATGAGTAGCCGAAGGTCGGCACCGCGACATCTGCCGCGATGTTCGCCCGCTTTACGCAGAAGCGCCAGTTGTAGGTGCGCTGCAGTTTGTCCCGCAGCATCCCATAGATGGCGTTCAGCTCACGCGCAGGCTTGGTGTTATCCGTAAGCGAAGTGATCCGCAAGTCACCAATCTTGGTGAGCGCGAGATTCGCAATCGCAACATCACTCGTAGCCACGGGCGCCTCCCGCAGCTATTAGGCTGGCGGCCAAGTATCCTGGATGATCGCTTCCTTGATGACATCAAGGGCAAGCAAGACTTCCATCTTTTGCATATCGGCGGCTAGGTCAACACGCACCTCGACATCGGTCGTGGCCGTGGAGGCTGCACCTTCCGTCACGTTGCGAACACCCTGCTCGCCCCGATCGATTCCGTAAAAACGCTCTGCCATGTTCGTCTCCCGAAAGAAGGGGCGAGCCGGTTACCCGACCCGCCCCTGTACCTTACGCCGTGTAGCGACCGATGAGCTTCACGGTGGCGGTGGCGTCAGCCGCCGCTGTCAGAGTGAAGGCCACATCGTAGAACACGCCCGGATCAGAGGTGAGAGCGAGCGCGTCCCACAGCTCCTTGCCGCTGTTCGCAATCGAGAACACCGCCGACTCATGCAGCACATCCACGCCGTTGAGCGCACCGTCCTTGAGGGACAGGGCCGAAGCGAAGAAGTCCGCATCGACCACAGCGCCACCGTCCTTGGCCGTGCGATACAGGCCAATGTCGGAAATCGTGGTCGTGCCGATGTCGGGCGAGTAGATACGGAGATCAGTCATCACCGCATTCGACGGCACCCGGAACATCCGGTAGGTCGAAGCAATGCTGTCCGTGTCCGTGATCGCCGCCGTGGCAACCTCAATGCGCTCAAAGCCGCCGTCTACACGGGGGTTGTTGAGCACGACCGGGGTCGCGTCTGCGTTGGTGATAAGGGTTGATTTAACTGCAACAACTGCCATGACTATTTACTCCCTTATTCCGCGCACAGGATGTCGACGACCTTCTTCTCTTCCGTGCGCGTCGCGCCGAAGGTACCCATCAGGTAGACCTGATACGGGTGCGAAGACAGGTCACGACGCTGCGTGACGTTGGACATGATGTCGTTCCAGACGCCCAGGTGAACACCCGACGGCACCCACACGGGGCAGCGACGATGGCTCGAGGAGGTCGGAAGACGCTCGGTGTGGATGAAGTTGATCCCGAGGAAGCGGGTCACCTTGCCATCCTGCAGCACCGGAGCATCGGTGTTGAAGTCGGCGTTCGTGACCTGCAACTGACCGAGAAGGTCGTCGTGCTGCTCGGCAGAAATGGCGCAGTACGCCGATTCGGCATCGAGGTCGACCTCGTTCTCCATCAGGATGCGACGCGCTTCACGCAGCTTGTCCACCGTGAGGCCCACGTTGCCCGAGGCAGCGTAGTTCACAGCGACTTGCTGGTTGGTGGCATCGAACACGGTGCTCGTGCCACCGGCCTCGCCGGTCTTGTTCGTTCCGAAGATGCCCGAGATGATGACATCATCGATGGCGCGGCCCATCGCGTAGAGCCCGTTCTGCGAATAGGCAGACTGCGGGTCGGCGAGGAGACGGAGCTTGTCGAAGTTGTCGATCAGGTCAGCCCAGTCGAAATCCTCCGGGAACACCCAACGGCGGTTGTTCGGAGTGTTGACCGGGACGATCGGCGAGTACCGGGTCGAAACGGCACGGGCGCTGGTGGCACCGTACTGCGTGACGACTTCAGAAGCCTTGCCCTTGTACGAGCCAGTCTGCACCGCTTGGCGCAGCTTGGAGCCTTTCTGCTGCAGGAGCAGCGAGATGTTCGTGCCGTACTGAACGGCATAAACGGATGCGATATTGTCGGCCATGATAGCCCTCCAGAAAACATTAAATGACGATGTTCTCGGATGGCTTGTCCGTTACCGGGGCCGGAATCCTTGCCCGTTCCGCTCGGGCCGAGCGACCGTCTTTCCGGCTGTCAGCGGGGCCTCGCGGCTTACCCGACCTCTGGTAAAGAGCCGGGAGGTTTAACCCTCCCGGCAACACACAGAGGAGAACACACGGGCGGATAGTACGACGACCATCTGCCGGATGCAACTACTCCTCGGTGACACCCGGATTCGCCATCCGGTTAAGCGTCATCATCTCCTCGATGGCACTCTGCCGGACGCGCTGGTCTTGGTGCATGTACCGACCCATGAACTCCTGATCGGCGAACAGCGAAGCCACCTTGTTCTTGGCCTGCGCCGGGGTCAACGCACCGCTCGACGGGGTGTCGCTGCCCACAAAGTCAGCCTCGCCGAACTTGGCACCAATGGCGTGGAACAGTTTCATCACCTTTGCGGTGCCGATCGCCCGCTCGAGCGAGTCAAAGGTCGCCTCGTCGATCCCGGCTTCCTTGCCGAACTTGAGCACCGCCCGCTTGGCGAGCTCCTCGTTCTGGGCAGCAGCCGCGCCCCACTCGCCCTTGAGCGCCGAATACTCGGCCTCGGACTGCTTAGAAAACGCCTCGTCAGCCGCCTCGATGCGCGAGCCCGAAGCTTGGTTCCACCACTCCGCAAGCCCCTTGGCCTGTTTCGTGGTAAGCCCGAGCTCGTGCAGCACCGGGGCCGCAGCCTGCGCAAACGAGCCGTCATCGCCATCCGGCACCGGCAGCTCGTACTTGTCAGCACTCTCCGGGCGACCGAGCCGGTTGTAGACCGCGCTCCACCCGTCAGCGTCATCATCGGACTTGGGGGCGAGAATGGTGCGACCGGCCTTGTCAGCGCCGAACACCTTCTCGAGGTTTTGATAGGACAGAAGTGCGTCAGCCGGTCCCTTCCACCCCTTCGCCTTGACCAACTCGCCGAGCTGGCCCGTGGTGGTGGGGTCGAGACCTTCCGGCGCGTACCATGCAGGAGCCGCTGCCGGAGCAGTCGGGTTGCCTGCGGGTGCAGACCCTTGTTCGTCACTCATCTCTGAAGTCCTCTTGCAGATTGGTCAAGGTTCTCTCGTCCAGGTGCAGCGCCTCGACAATCATCTGCACCGTTTCCTGTCGGCCAACCATCCGGCCAACTTGGAACATGTCCACCTGCGCACCGGGTGATGCCGGAGGCTTTCCGAGCCTCGCAAACCGCTTCAGATGCGCGATCACTATCCGGCCATCGTCGGACAGTTCATTACTCTGGGGGTTGAGGAACAGCCGCTTGTATGCGCGGCTTCTCCACAGGATCTGACGGATACGCGCCAGCATGTGATTCATTTTCGGTCGTCGTCCTGGCGAAAGGCCTTGCCATCGCAGCCGGGGGCGTCAGTGTACCACCCGTGATGCACTGCATGAGAGCACCAGACCCGGCTCTGCTTTTGGGTGATGCCAGCCGCCCACCAGCACAGACGGCAGAGCAGGGTGTCGCTCATACCGCCTCGCCCCGGAACCACGCCTTGCCGCCCTCGACGACGCAAAGCTCGGGCGGCAGCATTCGCTTTTCTCGAAATGTCAGGACAGCGAACCCCGACGCCCAGTTGACCGGCCCCGCCTCGACATAGGTGAACTGCGGGCCGGTGATGTCGGCCATCGTGCCGGTGTCCACGCCGTACCTGCGCCCACGGTAGTCGCCCCATGGCGTGACTTTGAGCTGGTGCAGGTGGCCGTGGACGTAGCTCACGCCGGACTTGAGCGCGGAGTTGTACGCCGCGTGGATGCCGCCATTGACCGGGCGGTGCCGGATGCAGACCCAGCCATCCGTCTTGGCGTTGAGGTGCAGCGACCACCCAGCCCGCCACGATGGCAGGAAGTCGAGCAGGGTCGAACCCGGCATCCCCTCGACCTCGGCGACGCGGCCAGACAAATAGTTCTCGAACCGCGCATCATGGTTGCCGATGGTGCGCACGAGCTTGGCCGAGCCTGCCGCCCGCTCGATCTCGGCGCAGCGGTCCTGCACGGTGTGGATCTCATCCTTCAGCTGCGGCTGCTGCTCCCACATGATGCGCGGGTGGCGGCTGATGCGAGCCCCGTCGAGGATGTCGCCGTTGAGGATGACCATCTCGGGCTTGAGCGCCTTGGCGAGACGGCAGAAGGCTTCGTGCGCAACGGTGACAACCCCCGGCCAGTAATGGCAATCCGACGCCACTAACACCACGCCGTCGGTGAGCGTGTCGTGCATCTCGCCCTCGTACTTGACCGCCCGCTCGGCGGCGAGCTTGCTGGCGCGGAAGGCTGCGCCCGACGGGCCTCGCGTGTCCTCGTTGCATACCCTGCTGTTCTCGGACGAGAGCACGATGCCGTGCTTCGTCTCGAGCGATCGGCGGCGCGTGAACACTTGCCGGATTGATAGGTCGAGCGCCTTTGCTACATCTGCGGGTCGCTTGAGTCGCTGCCATGCCGCGATGAAGTCTTGGTCGGATGCGGTCATCATGGCTTGGCGTCCCAGTCAAAGGTCGTCAGAGACTGGTGCAGCAGGCTCGCCAAGTTGTCCACGAATACCTCGTCGTGCGATAGGGGATGGTTCATCTCATCGAGCAGGGCATGAGCCCACTCGTGGCAGAAGGTCTGCTGGAGTTCGGTGTCGCCTTGGTCGCCGCGTAGGTCGATGCGGTGACAGTTCGGGTCGTACATCCCCACCGTGTCCATCGGATGCGGCCAGCGGGTTCTGGGGATGATGCGCACGGTGAGTCGATGCCCGTGCAGTTGGAACCGCTTCGGGATCTGCAGCCGTGCATAGCGGCTCATCTCATCCAGTCCTGAAGTTCGGCGAACCGGGTCGCGTCTCGTTCACACGCGGCGAGGTGGGCGGCAAGAGCTTCTCCAACCTCTCCCGCGTCGCCGGACTCTCCGGAGGCACCATCAGGGACGGGGGCGGTGTCGTGACCGGCACCGGGCAGGGGACAGGCTTGTGTGCGCAGCCGCCGAGCGAGATCAGCACCGCGACGGGTAGCAGCATCGAGCTTCGCGTCAAGTTCACGCTCTACCCCCTCGCGCCTTGCGATATCAGCCCTGTATGCCTCATGAGCCGCAGCCAGAGCCTCTCTCGCGGCCTTCTCAGACTTGGCGATAGCAGCGGACCAGTCTGCCCTGACAGCCGCAGAGCCAGCGTCACGGCCTGCCCGGTACGCATACGAGAACCCGAACCAGCCAGCAGCAAGCAGGGCGACGGCAACCGCCGCCCAGACCTTCACGCCTGCGGCTCGCCCTTGCGCTTCGACAGCACCGACCACACAGCAGCAGCGATCGTGGCAGCAGCGCCGCCCACCGCAGCAACCGTCTCGGCATCCGCGATGCCCTTCCCGACCAGATAGCCACCGATGGCGGCAACGACAGCACGGACAATGCCCGCAATTTGTTCAGCACTCATGATTCACCTCGCTCTGTAATACAATCAGTTGACGGATAAACGCACAGATTTCGCTCGCGGATGCTGGAAATGCGGGAACTCGCGGCCCCTTTTCCACCGACCCGCCCACTCAAGACCCGCAGCCTCGCCAATCTTGCCCACCTTTTGCCACACAGGGTCGGCAGCACTCCATACCGGCTTCCCGTTCACGAGCGGCACCACATCGACCGCCAGACTCGCAGGCTTGCCGCCGACCCGGAAGTTGTGCATCGAGCGACCGGGGGGCGCATTCGTCAGGCGGGGACCGGGCTTCGTGCGCGACTGCGCGTAGAGCCGCGCCTGCTCCTCATCTGATCGATAGGTGCAAGTCACGAGGATGTCGATGTCGTCACGCGCACACGCCGCAAGGAACGCATCCACGAGCGGACGCATCAGCGGGTGCAGGTCCTCAATTCGGCGGCTGCTCATGTCAGCCGATCCCGACAGTCCGCAGCAACGCCATGCCACCGACCGTGATAGCCGCCACGATGGCGCGGTCAACCCACTTGGCCGAGTGCGAACTCTCCCACCCGGAATGCTCTAGCTTCTCAACCCGGCGCTCGATGCGCTCGATTGCCGTAAACGCACGCTCCATCGCTTCTGCCGTCTGCAACTGGTTCTGCTCCACAAGCGCAAGTTTCGTGATGGCATCGGACAGCTTGCCGAGCGCCGTCTTAATCTCGCCCACGTCTTCGTGCAACAGGTTAAGTCTGACCGCAAGGATGTCGGAATCGTTCGCCATCGATTAAATCCCGAGCACTTCACGCCGAGGCGCAGAGGCCGCAATCTGCTCGGCCTTGGCAAACCGCTCCGCAGCCTGACCAGCAAGCGGAGCCGCCGCGAGAAGCTGCTGCATCTGGGCCTGCTGCTGATCGGCCATGTCCATCGCCTCGAGCTCCTCGTCCGTCCGCAGCGCCTTGGCCGGGACATTGTTCGCCTCGGCGATGACCTTGAGTGCTTGGTCAGCGTTGATGCGCCGCAGCACCTTGATGTCGCCCGATGCCTGCGCGACCGGCAGGATGGCCTCGATGGTGCGCAGGATGCCCGCAGCCTCCTCAGCCTTCATCAGTCTGGCAAGCGGGCCGGTGTACTTCGGCAGAATCTCGCCACCCGCCATCACATAGTCCATGAGCTGCGGGGGCGGCACGGGCAACGCGCCCGACGCCGAAAGCAGGTCCAGCTCGCGCTCGATGATGGGGCCGATGAACTCCGACTGCTGCCGACCCATCGTTGGCCCGAGCAGCGCACCCTTCTCCTGGGCTCGCTGCATGACCTCGGTCGCCGTCATCACGCGGGGACTCTCGACCAGAATCTGGAACAGCGTGACGAGGAACGAATCGTTCACCGCCTTGCGCTTCTGGTCAGCCATCTCCATCCCGATCGGCAGGTTCCCGCCAGTCATCAGGGGTTGAACCAACGGCGTACCATCCTCTCGGAGGTAGCCGTAGTTCAGTGCATTGGGGCGCACCGAGAAGGCATTCAAGGCCCCCTCCTCGGAGAGGATGAGCGGCGGGTCGACCATGCGGTGCGCCATCCGAAGCATGGTCTTTTCCATTTCCTGCAGGGACTTGATGTCGGCCAGAGCCTCCATCGCAGGTGACCGCCCATAAATCTCACGCGGGCCGGTGACATACCGACCGACCGCATACGGCATCGAGCGATAGCCCGACTCTGCCAGCAGCGCATCACCCTGCCGGGCGACATAGCGCGACATGAACTGCATCCCGTCCGCACCGGCCTTGCCCGACTTATACCCGTCGTTCGGCTTGACGCAGTGGATGAACTCGAACATGTCGTTCGCTTTCGCATCTCCCGCAGCCTTGATACCTCGCGGGAGCTTGTCAGCCCAGCCCGGCACCTGCATCGCCTGCCGCGCCGTCAACTGGAAACAGCGGTACACCGTGTCCACCCGACCCGTATGGTCGAGGTCGATGACAATCTCGGAGAGCGGGATGGCGCGGTACCGCAAGGTCACGCCTGGGATCTCGTCGATGAACAGCGTCGAGGTGCCGAACGCACCGAGGCTCATGTAGCACTCGAACACCTGCGAGGCGAAGTTGGCGGTCGGCGCATACCGCTGCCGGAACAGGACATCGCGCAGGGAATCGCACCACCGCTGCACCGCCACATTCTCATCGAGCTCGGGGATGCCGGTATGCAATCCGTGCCACATCTGCGTTGCTGGTGTCAGCATCGAGTCCATCGCGGCAGAGAATCGAGGCAAGGCTCGCTGCGCCGTCGAGTCGAATATCTTCTCCGACCGCTTCTCGCCCGGTGTGCGCTGGCCGGTCATCTCGGCCATCGACGGCCAGACGCGCTCGGCTACCTC
Source organism: Candidatus Nanopelagicales bacterium (assembly GCA_032117355.1). GTDB lineage: Bacteria > Actinomycetota > Actinomycetes > S36-B12 > S36-B12 > REEB460. The sequence goes on along the minus strand of JAULZL010000038.1, from coordinate 27,996 downwards.
CTGCCAATGGTTCTCCCAAGTGCCACGAGCGCCCTTCAGCCGGTCGTATCCTTCAAGAACTTCAACAGCACGCACATCGGCCATCACGCCCACCCTCTTGCCGGATTAGTAGGCACATTGATTGCTATTTTGTTAAGCATATTAGCATCAAAATTGCTTGCATCTATAACACGCAAATTAGCATGAAAACCGTCTAGCAGTTTCATCTCCGGCACTTCGCCCTCATCGCTTTGCAGCATCTTGCCGGTCGGCGCGTAGATCGTGCCGATGACATCGAGGGCGTACCTGTGGCCGTCTGTGACGTGCCAGCCGTCCTCGCCTTGGGTCACGACCCCTGCCGCCTCTAGTGCGCTGTAGAGGGCTGCGGCGGTGGTTGCGCGGAGGTAGTAGTCGCTCATGCCGTGAGTGCCTGTAAGGTGGTGTCGGCGAGGCGGACGGGGTAGTAGGCGATGCGTCGGATGTAGCCGTTGAGTTGGGTCAAGCCAGTTGCTTTGCCTATTTCCAAAGAATTTACATTACTAAAAGCAGAGGCTGGACTTGATTGAGCAATTGAACTGCCGTTTACGGAAAAGCCCCCTGCATTTGTGCCAACGGCATACGCAATAATAGCTTTTCCGACAGAATTAACTGCGATGCTGCCTGTGTTTGCTGGGTTTGTTGCTACGCCTCCGGCAACCAACCTTGGCGATAAAACAAATGGGTCGTTAGAAGCAGCAAAAAATTGCACCCTGTTATTATTTGTTCCATCTGTTATACCAACAATGGCTTTTGACCCGACGCTAGTATAAACAGAAAACTCCCCAAACAAACTCCCCTCCACCGCGTTATACCAATCCGAGAAATTCGTCCCCGTCATGCTTGCCACATCCGCGTTGCGCGTCAGGGCGGTGGTGGTGGTGGGGATGTAGGAGGTAGCAAAGGCTCCGACTTCTAGTTGTGCGCCCCAGATGAAAATGCCGTTGACATTATTTCCTGTAAACGATTCGGCTCGAACATCTGTGTTGGTAACAAGAAATCCAACCGCTGAAGAACCCGCTCCAGTTACCGTAAAGGTTATTGAGCATCTGTACCAGCCATTCCCAACTGACGTAATTGTTCTAGTCACGCCAGGGTCTTGGACTACCCCTAGCGTTCCTGTGGACAAATTAAAAGAGCCGACCTTTCCCGCTCCACCAGCACCGGGGTCAGGGATATTTAATTGAATAAAGTTATATTCGCCAGCCTTTGCGAAACAAGTTAGCGTGTATGCTTGCGCTGTAACCGATATTGTTTGAGAGATTAAATGGCTTCCAGCAACCGATGTGGCAATAAATTTATCGCCGGTTAACGTGCTATCTGGCGCAACAGCGGCATCAACGCTAATGATTGTTCTAAGCGCCGACCAAGTTGTTTGAAACGTCTGCGACTGCAAACATAAATTCGTCCGCTGCTCCTCAATGAGCAAGCCTCGCGCTGCTAGCGTCGTGGGGTTGTAGTCAAAACGAGCCTCGCCAGATGCCGCCGTAGACAGTACGCCAGACGAGTTGAAGAACGTCGCCGTGGTTGCGCGGGTGAAGGTGATGCGGGGATCAAGCGTGTTGGACGCTGTGAAGTCGAGGTAAAGCGACGGCTCTGCCACCGTCCGCACCATCGTACGCCGGAAGGTGCGCGGACAGGTCCGCAGCAGATCGGTGCCTTCCGTGTTCATCAGAACGACGGCGAGGGAATCCGAAGCGCAACGGCATAGACGGCGGTCGCGGTGGCGATGTTGCACCTGATCTCGCAAGCGCCGAGCTCGAAGATGCCGCCGCCAGCAGCGGTCAGGGTCGTGAATACGCCGACATCCTGCGCGGTGCCGTTCGGGCCTTTCGTCTCAAGCTTTACCGTGCCGGGGAAGCTGCCTTCCACCCGAAACTCACCACGGCCACCGGGCCACGGATAATATGCGCCAGTCGCGCTGGCGTTCGATACGAGAACAATGCCTGTTGCCATGTCTATCTCCGATTAGGCCGCTACGGCCTTGATGACCGCAAATGAAAGAACCGGCGTATCTGTACCGGCAGATGGGATCGTCGCGTTGTCAAGGTTGCCGACCGAAATCGTGCAAACACCCGCAGCAACCGCCGTCACCTGGACCCGGTAATACTTCGCCGTACCTGCCGCAAGCCCTGACTTGATGCTCACCACAACCACATCACCGGCCTCGATCGCGGAGTTCGTGAGCACAAACTCGTCGGCCTCATGCCCGCTAATTGTGGCAGCGAACAGAGTGATCTGACCGCAAATCTTGTCTAGCGTGACGCCTGTCGTTCTCGAGGTTGCTTGGGTAACCACGCCGCCAGCGCCGGTCGCGTAACCCACCCCGCCAGAAGCCGAGGTGGACTTGACCGAACTCGCCGCCGTCACAGCACCGGCCTTGGTCACTTGGAACCGGGCAGCACCGCCCACCAACAGGTTGAGCAGCATCGACCCGGCAGCACTGGCCGTGTCGGTGACATCGAGCTTGATGGCCGAGAAGGTTGTCGCGACGTTGTTCCAGACGTTCACCAAGTCGCCCACCGCAGCACCGGCCAATGCCTTCGCCGTGACCTTCTTGGTCTCGCCTGCGCTGACATCGACGATCGGCAAGACATCGACCGGCGAGTCGAGGTCACCCTGCGCTAGCGAGCTGAACTGCGTGATCTTCTTCGTCGCCATTACATGCCGCCGCCCAGCAGTCGGGTCGTAGCGACGCCGCCCATCTGCTGGGTCTCAGGCGTGGACATCATCGTGGCAGCACGCCCGCGCCGCCGACGCAGCCGGGTGGACTCGATCTCGCGCTGCTTCGCCACATCGATTTCGGGAGCAGGCGGGGGCGGCTCAATCTTCGGCATCTTGGGCTTGAACAGACCGGACATGACGCACCTCGTGGCAGACTTTGGCGCGAGTCTAGCCGAACACTGAGTAATCTGCTACAGCCACCCCCGGACCAGCCCGTCGCACCGTCCCACGGAACGGCCTGCGACCCTTGGCGAGATACCGCAGAGCATCGGCGTAATGACTCGTCCAGTCGTGCAGCGGCCTGTCCTTGAACCGCTGCAGCCGGTCGTCGTATTCGCGCCGGTACTGCCGGATGGCATCCATCGCCCGGATCATGCGAGCCGCTGCGTCCTCGGCACTCTCACCGGGGAACGGGTCGGGAGCCTTGTTCCACTCGACCACCGGCAGCATCTGGCGCACAGCCTGGATGCCATCGTCCACCGAGTCAGCTTCCAGCACCCGAGGCTTGAACCCATACCCCGCCGCCGTCTCGAGCCGGGACTTGCCAGACCCCCACTCCTTCACCGCGCCATCGTGCGGCCAGATGTGATCGGCATACACATAGTCCATGGCGAGAAGCTTCTTGGCGTACCACTCGAGCCCGACGCCGGAACCTTCCAGCACGTTGATGATGCGCACCTTTTGGCCGACGAGCTGGTAGAACCAGATAACCGTCGAATCGCCGATGCCGATGTCCCATGCGGTGCCGACCGGCTGGCCGACGATATGCGGGAACTCGCCAGACCTGCCGCCCTGCTCGGCCTTGAGGATGGCATCGCCGTAGTAGGCACCCGGAATGTCAGCATCGAAGTCGCAGTAGTACTCCTGCCGGATGATGGCCTCGGCTTCCTTCTCACCGCGCTCGACCCGCAGCTCTTTGCGCTCGCGGTCGATGATGTCCTTCGAGATCGCCTTGGTGTCCTCGACCGTCAGCACCTGACCAAACCACGCAGGGTCTTTGCGGGCGTAGTCCACCAGACGGGCAAAGTGATTGCGGCCACGCGGGGTGCTGATGAATATCGCCCAGCCGTTGTTTTCGGCAAGGATGGGACGCAGGAACGCCCAAGCATTCGGGTCAGCGAGGGCGTACTCGGAGAACACCACCCCCATGGGAGGCGAGCCGATCAGGCTGTTGTAGTTGTCGCTGCCGACCACCTGCCAAGTCGAGCCGTTCTTGAACCGGATGAACATGTCCTGTTCGCGGGTCGTCTCGCGCAGCTCGGGCGGGAATGCAGCGTCGATGCGCCGCCGTCCGGTATGCGGGTCCACCGCGTCCCAGATGGCCTTCCGGGACTGGTTCGCCTGGGGAAGCATGTGCCAGATGCCGCCCACCCGCTGCATGGCCGACACAGCAGCCCAATGCAGGCTCAGGTCATCCTTCCCCGATCTTCGGTGCCAAGAAAGCGCGAGCCGCTTGCAGCCGCCCTCCAGAGCAGCCCACGCTGGGCTTTGGTAGTGGCGAGGAGCCCAGCCGTTAGCCGGTAGGATTATCGACATCCGAGAACCGCTTCACGACCACCGTCAGACCGACCTCACCCTTGTGCTCGAGGTCGAGCTTGTCGCCGTACCGCTTGGGCTTGAGCTTGGAGGCTACCCACTTGCGAGCGTCTACCATGATGCGCTTGTGGTTCGCGTCGATGGTCTCGTCGTCCGCGATCTCGATGATGCGGTCGGCGTGAGCCTCGGCCTGATCCTCGCGTGCGCGTGCGTATTGCGCCGAAAACTCCGGCTTTTCTTTCAACCACTTACCGATGGTTGACCACACCGGCATCCCGTCATCCCCACAAATAGCCCGCAGGGACTCGCCGGATGCCAGCCGCTCACAGATGCGGTCTGCCAATTCCTGCGTGTAGATCGACGGTCTGCCTCCTGGCATCACTTCGCCATCAGCTTGCGTGCTGCCATTCCCTTACCGGCGCTCTTGGCTGTTTTGCGAGCCGTGTCTAGTGCAATCGCCACCGCCTGCTTCTGGGGGCGACCGGCGCGGACTTCGGCTGAGATGTTCCGCGAGATGGTCTTCTGGCTGTATCCCTTCTTGAGCGGCATGGTCACTTCCCCTTATTGCGGTTGCTGATCGCCTTGGCCTTCGCCTTGGCGTCTTCCTTCGAGCTCGCTCCCCATGCCTTGAGGGCGAGGGCGAGGCGTGTCGGCTTGCCGTCCTTCCCGACCATCGGGCCGGGAGCGTTGCCCATCCGGGCGAGGAAGCTGGCGCGTCTCGGGTTGTCCCCTGACTTGACCGGAGCCTTGAGGTTCATCCCCTCGGTCTTGGCAGAGCGGCGACCGGCCTCGTTGAGACCGCCCTTCGGGTTTTGCCCTGCCTTGCGCTGCCATGCTGGGGTCTTCATCAACTCACCTCGACCTGATAATCCTGCACCGGCCTCGGCGGCCCACCCGGTACGCCACCGCCACCGCGAACCGGCAACGGACCACCGAGACCCGCTGCGGCGATCCCGGCGGTAGCCCTCGGCGCAAGTCTTGGCACCCTGCCGACGGCTCCTCCCAGAATTGCACCACCTCTCCGGCGACGAAAGCCGAACAGATCCTCGCCTTCCTGGTCGCCGTTATCTCCGAGCAGCTGCGCCTTCATCGATATCGCGCCGTCTTGGCCGCAACCTTCTTGGGCTGCGGTACAAACTGTTTGCCCTGCGCCTTACCCTCGCGCTTCGCCCGAGTGGTTGCCGCATATTCGGCTGAACTCAGAGCCTTGATTGCCGACTCTGGCAGATACCGCTCGCCGGTCTCGCTCGAGGGCTTGCCGCTCTTGGTGCGCCACTTCTGCTCGCCCCAAACCTTGAGGCTGAACTGCGGCTTCTTCACTTGTAACCACCGCCTTTGGCCTTGTACATCTTCGCCAGGAGCTGCGCCTTTCGTGCGCTCCATTGTCCAGCCGCCGTACCGTGCGTCGCCTTCGCCATGATCTGACTAAAAAGCCCTTTGCGCATCTCAGGCTTCGTGTAGTTGCCAGCCTCGTTGACCTTGCTCTTGCCTTTCATGCGGCCTCCGACGGCCAGTCATTGTCAACTACTACCCTGCGCCGGACCTTCGCGCCACGCACGAACTCGACCGCGACCTTCGGCGGGGGCGGCGGCTCACAGTCGGGACACCGCACCCACCCGCCAGACCAATCGGCCACCCAGCCGCTGCTGTTGCAGTTCAGGCAAGGTTTCCGCTCAGTCTCGGTCATGCCCCAAGTCTACCCCCCTACTACCGCTGCGGCAACTCGCCACGGATCAGCGGCAGGGCGTCCTCGAGGCGCATCACCACGAGCCACCCCTTGCCGTCACCCCGGCAGGCGACGACCGGGATGTCGCCGGGACCGGATGCACGGACGGCCTGCTCGACCCATTCATGCACGGCGATGCCCTTCCTGCGCTTGACCTCCCACCGGAATTGGCCGGTCGTGATGTCGTCCCCGCCGTCGCGGGCCTGACCGATGTTGCGCCTGACCACCCAGCCGAGCTGTTCGCTCAGGATCTTGGCGAGCTCGTTCTCACCGGCTGCGCCCTTACGCCTTTGACTTGCGCCCATTCGCTTTCCTCGGTTGGTACGCCTTTAGCCCGCGCCCAAGCAAACCCATGATGGTAGACACCGGAACCCCGAGCTCGCGGGCGAGTTCCTTATTCGTCGGCAACGCCGCACGAGCGGCCTTTACATCGAGTACCCGCTGGTACTGCTCCATCGTGACAGAGGGCGGTCGGCCTGGCTTGCATGTCACGAGATCCACGCCAACAGCACCACGAAGAACAGGAACACGCCGACTGTCACGATTAACACCTCAAGCAGAAAACGGAAGAAAGCGTCAAAGTCAGGCGGGCGTTCCATGCTGGGCATCCTCCACGGCATCCTCGACGCGCCCGACAAGCTCGTCGAACTCTTCTTCGCTGATCTGTTCCTGCCCGTGCGTCGCGCACCAGGCGGGGTCCAGGCGGCGCAGTGCGTCGCGGACTTCGGTCAGTAGTTCAAGGTGGGTCATATCGTCCTCTCCTGTTGTTTTGGCCCAGAACACTCGCCCGCCCACATCCGGGCGCAGCGGTTGTCGATGAGGCAGTCGGGGTATCCGCAGCCAGCCGTGCGGACCTTCACGAGCTCGGCCTCGAGCCGATCGATGCGGGCCGAGTACATCGCGCACCGCTCCAGGGCGCTCTTGATCTCGGCTCTGTACTCATCCGCAGTGTGCGGGCGGGCGAGCCACTGCTTGTCCCATTCGTCGAGTTCCATGTCCGTCTCCTGTGTGTGTACAGGATTAGACTAAACTCAATTCAAATTAATATCAACACTATTTGCGCCTTGCCTCCTCCATGCAGATCCAGACGATGCGGATGAGCGCACCGGCCAGCATCGCAAGCCAGACCGCTATCCCCACTTGGAACACCATCTCGAGCTCACGCATTACTGTCGTCCTCCGCGCTGTGCCAGTCTGTTTGTCGTCGCAGGAACTTCGGCCACTCGAGCGTTGTCGTAAACGAGCGGTCCTCAAGCAGCACATAATTCGTCGGCTGCGCGGTGATGCGCCCATTGTCCAGTCCGCAGAAGTAAAACTCCTTCGACTGTTCTGGCACCGCTGAAAACGCATCGGCGACCGGCGACACCGTGAACCAATACTCGCCCGCCATCTCGCGCCGATCCTGCAGCCGCACCCTCGCGTTCATCGAGGAAAGGTACGGGTATTCGAGGGCAGCAAACTGCCACCCGTAGGCATCCCATGTCTGCGCGTCCGACGCTCGCCAGAGCTCGTCGGTCTTGCGGTGCGCGAGCTGGTGCAGCGGGACATTCCGGTACACCGCCCCGCCTTCGAGCAGGACATGACACCCCCACGCCCGACCGGGCCACGAGGTCAGCCCGAACCACACGCCGCGCAACCAGTCGTGCTGGCCGATCGCGTTGGGCTCGACCCAGATGTACCTGTGGGCGGGCAGCGCACCCGAATGCGTGTAGAGCGTCATCGGTTCCGCAGCCTCGCAAGGCCGCGTTCGCCGAACAACTGCCGCACCATCCCCGCGAGGTGCGGGTTGCCGATGACCTCCTTCGGGTCTGCGTCACGGATCGCAGCAGCCGCCGCGTCTTTCACGCGCTCCATCGCGTCCGCATCCGGCTCGCGCACGGTCAGCCGGGCAAGGTACGCCTCGCAGAGTTTTAGCCTGTGGATGGGCGTCGGCTCCTGCTTGCCCCAGATTCGAGCCGCCCACTCGTCTTGTTCAGCGTGACGGGCAATGTCGGCGGCTTTCTGCTTGTCGGTCTTTTCAGGCTTCTCGCCTGGACGCGGCGCGGACTTCTTGATCTCAAACAGACCTTGCCACTGGTTTGCGATCGACTGGTCTACTACCGCTGACTGGTCATCCCCGAACCGGGCGAGCTTAATCTTCATCGCCTGTTCCGAGATCGGCTTGATGGGTTTGCGGATGGCCTTGCGAAAGGCTACCCACCGCTCCCACGATGCTTCATCGAGTTCGTTCATGTGTGCTCCTGTGTGTGTGCGTTCGCATGAGTTCGGCGTGGTCATCGAGGTACTGATTGATTGACCTTGAACCGCGCCGGTCTTTCGTGTTGTTCGCAATCAGATCGTAGGCGATGCGCTTCGGACTCTGGTGCTTCTTGGGCTTCACACCCATAGCCTTGCAGAAGTCTCGAATCACCCTATCCCTATCTAGGTCTGTAGCCATCTCTTTCCCATATGCTCGGAAGCCCGGGAATGACCCCCCTACCCCCCATGTATCGGAAGGTAGCGAGGTCATGCCTAAATGCCCGTATAGCCACGGTTGTTTAGACCCGCTGGGCTTTGGTAAGCGATGCCCAGCACGTTCAATCGAACGGCCCTTCGCCGACAGATTTAACCCATGTCGAGGGGTTGGGAGATGGGTGATTGACAGACCTGTTCCCCCGGTCTATCGTCACGACACCTCGATTCGCATCCCGAGAGTAGGGCCCTCCCCCCGCCCGCGTCAAGCCCCCGAAAGGGGGTTTGTCGTTTCTGGCCTCTGTAACGGCCTCGCAGACGATTCGGATGACGGCCTCCCGATCCCTGCGCCTACGCTGGTACGCCCGTGCAGAGGCTCTGTTGGCCTCCTTGTGGGCTTGGTAGTACGCCTGATGGTAGGCGGTGCGGCTCACGCATCTACCGGCTTCGGTCGCAGGCCGGTCTCGATCTTGCGGATGAGCCGCCTAGTCGAGCGCGACTGCTCACCAGACTCCAGCTCCTCGACAACCTCGCCAGCCAGTTCGCGCAGTGCGTACTTCTCCGGCACACCGACCCGCGCCCACCGCGACACAGCAGCACGGGTAACCCCGAACCGCCGAGCGATGGCGCTCTGATTGCCGTATCTTTTAACCAGTTCCTCGATGGTCATAGAACCTCCGTTGTTAACGCATGGAAGCATACGGCAAAAAAAAGATGGATACAAGTGTTGACACGGATACTGGGGCCGGTTTAGGATTCACCCGTCGATCACACACACACAGGGGAATTGACCATGAGATACCGACCCATCCCGTCCCACCTGCCCCCCGCAATCCGCTGGGGTATCACCGCAGGGCAACTCCGCGCCGGACGCGATCAGGCGATGCAGTACGCTCGCCAGAACCCGAAGATGACGGCCTACATCACGATGGCTCGCAACCAGCAGCGCATGATGCTGCTGGCCCTGCGCATGGCCCGAGAGGTGCAGTCATGAGGAACATCACCAAGGCTGCTGCCGCTGCCATCACCTACACCAACCGCCTGTTGGAAGCGCCGACCGCTTCGGCGCGTAAGGCCGTCAAGCCTTGCCTCGTCGAGGCGCTGCGCAACCTCTCCTGGCAGATGCGCACCGAGCCCATGACCGATGCCGACCTCGAGCTCCTGCGCCTCGCCGGTCTTGCCAACGGCATACAGGTTATCTTCAAGTACAACAGCGTGTTCCGCCGAGTCGCCGTAACGGGCAGCACCGAATGGAACCCGCTCACCGATGACGGGGACTGCATGCGCCTCGCTGTGAACCTCGGCATTCGTATCCCGCAGGTCTACGCCAACATCGACACCATCACCCGCCGCGCCGTGGTCGAGGCCGCTGCCGCGATTGGTCGCCAGATTCAGGTGGCCGCATGAACGCCCTCGAGCTGTTGATCGTCGGCACCGCTACCGTACTCGCGGCGATCGTGCTGGGCTGGTCGGCCTACTGGATGTGGACCCGACCCTTCCCGCACCAGCGCGATCGGCGCAAGCGCCTGCCGCACCCCGCCTGGAGAGCCCGCGTCTACCAGCCCCACCACCACAGCCGCTGGTGGGTGTGATGGAGGACTGCGACCAGTGGTGGTACCACCAAGACCAACTCATGCAGGAGCTCGAGGAACAGGAGCGAATCGACGCCTGCAACCAAGCCCTCTCGAAGTACACACAGGAAACACATGATGAACCAGTCTGAATCTATCGCCGCCCTCGCCGCTGCTCTGTCCAAGGCGCAGGCCGACATTACCGGAGCCTTGAAGGACTCGGCCAACCCGTTCTTCAAATCCAAGTACGCCGACCTCGCGTCCTGCTGGGACGCTTGCCGGTCGCAACTCACCGCCAACAACCTCGCCGTCATCCAGACGACCGAGATCGGCGAGACCGGGGCGGTGCTCGTCACCACCCTCGCGCACTCGTCCGGGGAATGGATTCGCGGGTACCTGCCCATCCTGTCCAAGGACGCAGGCCCGCAGGGGCAGGGTTCGGGCATCACCTACGCCCGTCGCTACGCTCTCGCCGCCATCGTCGGCCTCGCCCAGATCGATGACGACGCCGAGGCAGCGCAGGCCCGTGGCAAGCCCGAGGTCAAGCCCGACCCCGACCTTGCCAAGAAGGTAACCGAGTGCCAGACCCTCGCTGACCTGACCGCCTTGTTCAAGGGTCTCACCGAGGCGCAGCGTCAGGCGTCCTCCGGCATCTTCGCCGCCCGCAAGAAGGAGCTCGGCTGATGGAACATCGCAGCTTCGATTGGCGTTGCGGCAGTTGCTGTTTTTTCAAAAGCTCTAACGACAAACGCAGAAAACACGGATGGGGATATTGCACCTTCAACTTCCCGCCATATTTGAAAGTCGGCATCGGACAGGTTTTCGAACATGATGCTTGCGACCTGTTCAGGCCTAAAGTAAATCAACCGCAGGGGGAAATTTTATGACCGAGGAAACCGCACAGTACGCCGTCCAGCGCACCCCCGAATGGTTCGCCAAGCGGCTCGGGCTCGTGACCGCCAGCCGGATTGCCGATGTCATGGCGAAGGTCAAGACCGGCACAGCCGCCTCCCGCAGCGGGTACATGGCGCAACTCGTGACGGAACGCCTCACAAGACAGCCTACGGAGGGATACCAGAGCGCCGCGATGGAGTGGGGTATTGAGCAGGAGGGTGCCGCCCGCGCCGCCTACGAAGCCCGTACAGGCGTCCTCGTGGATGAGGTGGACTTCGTGCGCCACCCCATCCTTGAGGCCGGTGCCTCTCCCGACGGGCTGGTCGGGGAGGACGGGTGCATCGAGATCAAGTGTCCGAACACGGCCACGATGCTCGAGTACATCGAGGACCGCTCCGTCCCCCGGAAGTACCTGCTGCAGATTCAGTGGGAACTTGCATGCACAGGTCGCAACTGGTGCGACTTCGTAGCCTACGACCCCCGCCTGCCGGAGCACCTGCAACTGCTCGTCATCCGGGTGCCGCGTGACGAGGAGGTTATCGAGCAGATCGTTGCCGAGGTAGGCCGGTTCGTGGTCGAGTTGCGGGATCGGGTCGAGCACCTGCGGGAGCTGCGCTTGTGATGTCCAACCTTGTCACCGGGTACTTCATCCAGTGGGAGATGCCGACCGGCTGGGAGGATGTCCCTGCCGGGGTCATCCGCACCACCGGGTTCGACCTCCCACCCTACTTCGACATCAACAAGGCACAGGCCGTGCTCGACACGATCGTGGCCTTCGCCTCGGACGATGACGCATTCCGTCTCGTCGGTCGTCCCGTTTCCATCAACCAGGAGTAATCCATGCCCTTTGACCGTACCAACACCGGAACCCTTCGTCGCAACGAGCGCAAGGAGAAGGAGACGCACCCCGACTTTACCGGGGACATGAACATCAACGGCACCGAGTTCTGGCTTTCGGGCTGGATCAAGACCGCCGGGGAGAACAGCAAGAACCCCGGCCAGAAGTTCTTCAGCCTCGCCGTGAAACCAAAGGAGCAGCAGCGCCCGAAGACCCTCGCCGAGCAGAAGCCCGAGGAGTTTATCGACGACGAGATTCCCTTCTGATGAACCGCATCTTCCCCAGAGGCACCACCCCTGACCAGATCGCTACGGCGATCTCGGTCATGGTGCGGTGGCTGGACCCCGGCAAGAGCTGGAAGGTCACGCTCGAGGAGTTCAAGCCGCGCCGGTCGTTGGCCCAGAACGCTTTCCTTTTTGGAGTCGTATACCCGTCCTTCATTGAGGGAGCCGGGGAAGCTCTGCAAGGCTGGGAAAAAAACGACCTGCACGAGTTCATGATTGGAGAATGGGCAGGCTTTGAAACCCTCACGCTTGGCGGCAAAACCATCCACAAGCCGATCCGACGCTCGTCCCAGCTCAACAAGCAGGACTTCAGCGACTACCTCGAGTTCCTATCCCGCCGCGCCGCAGAGCTCGGCATCGTGATACCCGAACCCACCTACGGAGACACACCATGACGCAGACCGAACAAATCCGCGCCCACCTAGTATCGGGCCGCGATATCACTCCGCTCGAAGCCCTTGACCGCTACGGCTGCTTCCGACTCGCCGCTCGGGTCGCTGACCTTCGCGCCACCGGCCTCGATGTCCAGACCGTGACGGAGGAGCATAACGGGAAGCGTTATGCCCGGTACCGGCTCGTCGGGCAGCTCGAGCTCGTATGAACCTACGCAAGCAGGCACGAGGCCGGGGCTGCACCGTCAGGCTCCCCGGCGTCTGCAACCACAACTCCGAGACGGTCGTCCTGGCGCATATCCGCATGGCGGGGATCTCCGGCATGGGGCTCAAGGCCGACGATCTGCTTGGAGCCTGGGCGTGCTCGACCTGTCACGACGCCATCGATCGCCGCTCCCACCCCGACCTCGAGCGCGACTATGTGCGCCTCGCCCACCTCGAGGGCATGGTCCGCACCATCGCGCAGTTACGGTCGGAGGGGCTCGTCTGACTTACGGCCCAGCATCGCGCCAAACGCCGGTGCTGTAGAAATACAACTTGTTGTTGGTCGTATCCACGACGATGGGTGCCATCCCCGTGATGGCGGTCGGCGTACCCGTAGGCGTACCGGCGCAGGTCGGGACATACAAGAATCCGTCCGTCGCGGACGTGGCAAGACTGGGAACGCCTGCGCTCACGTTGCGATTGACACTGATGGTCACGCCGACAGCATTGTTAGCCGCCAGCTCAACAGGCCCGTCAGAATCAAGCCTGGTTGTGAATGTGGACTCCGTGTATTTCAAGAACGCCCGCTCGGAAGCCCCGACCATTAACCGGAGGGTCGGCGTTGCCGCATCCTGGACGGACAGGCCAGACGAGTCGAGGAACATCTTTAACGTTCCGCTGACGCTCCATCCAATCTGCCCAGCAGATGGGAGATACATCCCAGAGCCGGTGGCATCTCCACCTGTCACAAGCACCTTGCCTACAGAGACCTGACGGCCTGCGGTCAAATCGCTGACCAGAGCCTTGACCGTGCTGCCGCTTTGGACGATGGGCAGCGTTTCACTCCCGGACAAAGGAGTAGACGCTGCGGTGAGCTGGGAGATTTTCTTGTCAGCCATGAGTTACTCCTAAACGTGCCGCCAAACGTCGATTTGGTACACCAGCGACGGTGGATTAATTGGCGCGGCAGTGAGATTTCCGATCCGTATGTAAACCCCGTCAGTTTCAGCAAGAGCCGAAATTACCAGCCCGGCAGGAAGGCCGCTGTCAACGCTTACAATTACCGTATCCGTTGCTTTAACAACGCCAGAAATTGAAACCAGAGTATCGACCGTAGAGTTGGCCGACACGCTTCCAATGTCTAGCGTAGTTGTTACATGCTGATGAAACTTAATTGCAGTGCCGCTGGCAATCGTAAGATTTTCAGATGAAAAAATGTTGCCCCGCACTCCAGCGCCATCGATCTCAACGCCCGTTCCAAACAAACCTTGAAAGTGTGGCTGAATAATTAGCGAGTCTTGGGAAGATGAATCAATCTTGATACCGGTAGCCGTTGAGCCTAATGCGTTTTCGATTCGACTCGTAATAAAATGAATGTTTTGCGTGGCAGGAGCTGCAGTTAGATGCGCGTATTGTGCAAACACCTCAATGGCTAATCCGATATATTTGTTGTGCGTATTGTCGCTATCTCTCGTTCCAATCTCGCAATCGTTGATCCTGCCGCCAAACACGGTGTTCTCGTTGCCGAGCGCATCCGAATAATAACCGTAATGCACCCCAAGAACATCAACACCAAAAAACTCGTTGTAGTACGAGCTGTAGTTGTCGCCAAGGGCAACTCCGTCGTAGATGTTCCGAATGAGGATGTTGCTCCACTTGAACATCGTGCATCCGCGCATGTCGAGCGCAATCGACGCCGTAAAACCAACCCCCTTTAGGGCAGGCCCCTCCAGCCACAGATTGCACCCACCGCCGCTGAATCGGCGCACATTCGTTCCAGACGCAGGAGTCACGCCCTTGCCTTTGAAGATTGCGCCGTTGTGAGTGGACCGAATGATGCTGCTTCGACTTGAACCCATAACAAAGTTGTAGTCGTTCATCTGCAAAGCCGATGTGATCTTGTAACTTCCAGACGGGAAAAACACACCAGATGAAGCATCCAACGCTGCTTGAATTGCAGCCGTATCATCCGTCAAGTCATCGCCTACAGCGCCGAAGTCCTTGACGCTGATCATGTCGCCCAGCTTGCTGTTCACCGAGCGCGGCACCGCGCCTGACCCGGACTGCGTAAAGATGTCCGTCGTGGCATCTACCCCAACCGTCGCCACCGGCAGACCGTTCGCGTCGAAGGAGAGGAACTTGCTCGCCCGAGCACTGGCCGCAGGAACCTGCGAGGACATCACCGCATCAGATGCAGGGAACTTGATCGATCGCGCAGACTCCTCGCCGAGCTGCTGCGCGAGCATGGTCGCCTTGTCGAGCGCGGTCTCGAGCGACTCAGCCGGGAGCCGGTCGTTCGGCAGCAGGTCGGTCTCCTGCGTTGCCTCGATGTTGCGCCGGATCGTGACCGTCACCGCCGCAGCAGGGGCCGTAAGCATCGTCACCGTGCCGCCAGAGGACACCCCGGCACCCGCCACCGTGTAGTTGGTGGTCAGCGCCTGGATGGTCTCGGTCGTGCCAGAGCGCAGGATAACCTGCAGGTCAGCCGCCTCGAGGAAGTAGAACGGCACCGCAAAGGCGGTGGTCGACCCGTTGCCGGTATAACTGACCTTGCTGGTTGTCGATGAGACTGTCATACCTATTCCTTCGGCGGCCCGTACAAAACCTCGTACATGAACTGCTGCGGACTCTCCGGGTGCGCCTCGTCGTTCAGCACATCAAGCGTGTACTCGCCGCTGATTCTGACCTGCCGGGTCGGCAACCCAAAGACATACCCGCTGCCCTCAAGCAAATCCCAAGCAACATCATTAAACTCCCGGTCGCCAGACATTACCTCCGTAGACCGGACAAATGTGCGCCCGAGCTTTTCAAGCGATCCCGCCACCGGGGTCAACCTCCAGCTCGGCTGAAACTTCATCTCGCCTTCGCCCGCCAAGCCTATCATGGCGGCCTCTACCACGCCAGAACCCTCCTTGACGATAGGGACCGACGCGAGCGGGTAAAGCAATGACTTGCGGATGGCCCACCAGATCTCGTCCTCGTCCTCCTCCGGGCCGCGCCCCGCCAGAATCTCGCCCAGGACCGCAGGCATGATGACCAGCGCCAGCATCCGGGCAACCGCTCGCGGCATGTCCTTAACCCTGCGGGTCGTCGCGCCAACATCCCGCATCCGGGCATAGAGCACCGCGAACGGGGTGTAGTACATGGTCAGAAGCTTCATCAGCTCGTTGTCGCGCTGCACCGCCGAAAGGTCTTTAGCGCCCGCTGCGCCCTGCGAGAGCCGCACCGCCCTGTCCCCTGCCCGGATGGCGTCCTCCTCCATCAGACCCTCTGCGAGCGCCTGACGGTATGCCCCAAGCCATGTCGGGATAGTGACCTGCCGGTCAGCCATCGCTGTCAGATAGAACGCCGACTTGCGAATTGTCGCCAAAGGACTGTTGTCGCCGCGCAACTTGCGGAGATTGTCGCGCACATCGCGGTCGATGTTGTAGGTGCGGAACTTCATCTCGCCCGACCGATCGTAGACAAACTGCTCAAGCGTCTCTCGATGAGTCGAGAACGGGCCGAACCGATTGTAGTCAATCAGCGCTTGGGTGAAAAACCGAGGCTTTACGACATCGAGCGACGGACCAATACCGGCGAACTGCGCCATCATTGTCGTGACTTTCCAGCCCATCGTCACGATTGCCATGTTCGTGCGGAACTGCATCACCGCTCGTGAAAACACATTCCCTGAGTGCAGCGTGTCTGCGCGGTCAGATACCAGCACCTGCATCCACTTGGTAAACTCTCGATACCGCGCCTCGCCCAAGCGGTCAATCATGACCTCCTTGATCTCGTCATCCTTCAAGAGCTTGTTCAGCGAGAAGATAGCCTCTCGATGCGAGATGTCCTTGATGACCTTGGTCAGGTGGCTGGTCAGAACCTGCTCATAGTCGAGCTGCACCGCCGCCTTCAGATTCTCAACGCGCTGTTTCGTGTACCCCTTGTCCGTCCGCGCCCGCCCGTAACCGTTCGACATAAACTGCGCCACGGATTCGGTAGCCTCGGCCTGCTTGTCGCCAACCCCAGACAGACGCGGGTCGTAGGCCAGCGGGAAGTACCCGCCGCGATAATCGCCGAACCGGGTCTGCACCACACGCGACTCAACCTTCGGTGGGGCTACGCCGGACGTGCGTTCCTCGAGCGCCTTGATGTCAGGCCACAGGGAATTCACCGCGTCCCAGATCCCCTGCACATAGTCCCAATCCTCTTTCGAGAGCTTGGCGAGCGCCCCATTGATGGTCGTGTCAGACCACCCGTACCCGTCCCGCAGGCGCTGGTAGTTGCCAGCATTGCCCGTGTTGAGCGCCATCGAGATGAGCGTGTAGCGGGTGACCGGCGACTGGAGACCAGGCAACGCCACCGAGAAGGTGTCCTGCAGCGTGTCGCCCCAGCCCTTCGGCTGGCTCTCTGTCAGGTCTTGGATGCGCTTCGTGACTTGGGCATGAAGCTCGTATTCCTTCACCTGCGCATCGTTGGCAAGGTCAAACACAAACCGCGCCCACGGCCCGTTGATCTTGCCGTTATCAAGCCACTCAATCATCTGCTCGACCTTAAGGATGGCAGCGTCAAACCGCCGCCACGCCTTCGCCCCACGCGCCAGCAACGGCTCGCCGACCGTGTTCGGGATGGCAAGCTCGCCGGTTGACGCAAGCCTGTCAGACTCGGTTGCAGACTTGATGAGCTCGTCCTTGGTGTCCTGGAACTCTACCGCTGCTTGCTTGCGCAGGAGCTTGTCCTTGAGCTTGGCAATGTGCTCAATGTTCCGCACCGTGTCGTAGACCGCCCGCAGCTCATCGACCGATGCGTTTTTGTAGTTAACTAGCCGCGCCTCGTCGAGCAGCTGATCGGGGACATTGACGATGAGACCGAGCGCGGCCTGCTGCTCGGCGAAATCGACCAGCGACTGGCGGCGAGCAAGCACCCGCAGTGGCACCTGCCGGAACTCGTACTTCTCGAGGATGGCATCAATCTGGTCAAGGTAGCCACCGCCCGCCTTCGCAAGACGCTCGCGGGTCGCCTTCTTGTCGAACTTGCCAGCGTAGGAATAGATGGTATCGAGCTGCCGCTGCGCCTTCATCGCCTCGACATACATGTAATGGTTCATCAGCTCGCGCTGTTTCTCGGTTGCAGCCGCCGCGTAGTCTTTCCTCTTGATGGCATCGAACGCCGCCTTCGACGCACGACGCTCGGCGAGCAGGTACTTACCAGGCGAGATGTCCCGCGCCATCATCTGCCCAATGCGCCCAGCCGCAGCCCGCTTGAACGCATCCGGGTCTTCAATCGCGGACGCCACCATGTCAAGCCCAGCGCGGCGCTCCGCAGCCTCGGCCCGGCGAATGCCAGCCACAACCGGGCGCACCTGTCGCTGCAGTCGCCGGATCGCCTTGAGCTCGGCAGCAATGACCGTCGCCCGCTCGCTGTTGTGGACCGCCAGCATCGCCTCGTCGCCGATGGTGCCGTCCATCCGCATGTCGCCAAACTCGGTCGCCATCCGGTTCGCAACCTCGGCCTCGATGAGCTGCTTGCGGGGACGCAGATTGACGAGCGCCTCCATCAGCGCCTCGCCACTCTCAAACCCGAGAACCTCAGCCGCGACATCGACGGTCGTGCCGCCTTCCTTGGTGTAGACCTTGCGCAATGCTTTCGGCAGTCGCTTCAAGAACTCAGCGCCGAACCGACTCTCAAGAGCCTGCCGGGACAGCTTGATGGCAATGCCGTCCGGCGTGACACCTTCGGTCAGGATGGCCGCAGCGCGGTACGCCGGAGAAGCATCTACCTCTGCCGTGACCTTCTCGAGCATCTTGGCTCGTTCGCCCTTCCACCACTTCTCGCGCTCGCGTGAGTATTCGCGCAGCAGTTGAGCCTGCAGCTTCTCCTTCGCCCGCTCGTTCGCACCCTCTGCCGTTTTCTTGTAGGCAGCAAACTCTGCCTCCGTCATCCCGGCGTCTTCGGCAGTCGAGAACAGATCCTTGAGGTCGAGCTCGGTGTTCGCCGCCTCAATCTCTTGGTCGGTCGCGTAGATGCGATCAAACACGCCGCGCACTTCGTCGTTCAGCGTGACATCAAGCCTAGACAGCGTGCGATAGATTAGCGTCATCCACGCCCGCGCCCGCT
Organism: Candidatus Nanopelagicales bacterium; assembly: GCA_032117355.1. GTDB lineage: Bacteria > Actinomycetota > Actinomycetes > S36-B12 > S36-B12 > REEB460. The sequence goes on along the minus strand of JAULZL010000038.1, from coordinate 9,262 downwards.
GGAAGATACCGCGCAGGGCCGCGCTCGGAGCGTTGCCCTCCATCAGGTACGCCTCGTTACCTCGCGCAAATATCTCGTGCTGGGCAACGCCGATCTCGGAGCGGTTCTTGACCTTGAACCACTTCATCAGGGTTTCAGCGTCGGCCTTGATCTGCGGACTTGCGTCAGCCCGCTCGGCAAGGTCGAGCAGCACCTCAAGGTAGAAATGGCCGGTCTCGTGGATGAAGGTGGACAGGTCGGCCTTTTCAAGCAGCCCGATGCGCACCTTCCGATCGGTGCCGAACTGGATGAACCCGCGCTTGTCTTCGGGGCTTACTGCTTGGAAAAGGGTGGCCGGAAGTTGCCCTTGCAAATCTGCAATAGCCGCTTCACGAGACCCTTCACTTTGCGAATCGTAATATGTCCATTGTATGCCGCTTTTTTCAAGAACATCTATTGCAGCCTTGCTTGTTCCGGACGGAACAACAGCACCGCTAAACTCATTCAGCGCAACAGCTCGTTGTGGCTTCGCCTCAAAATAGGGGACAGGAGCAAGAAGAAGCGACCTTGCTGCACGAACCGCCAAATCGATAACATCATCTGGAATGCTTCCAACCTTGAAGTTTTTGGCAAGCGCTTTGCGTATGCTTTCTTTGGTTGTTCCACCCTTGGCAATTGCCTCCATTGATTCATCAAGCGCATCCCAAGTATCGCCATGCTTGCTGTATTCAGCGACCGCATTGCGATACTGCCCAAGAAGATCATCAGCTTCTTTTCTATACTTAGCGACTTCTTTTTCCGAGCGAATAGATGTCTTTGCATATTCACGCATTTGTTCAAGATTGCGGAATCGCATTGATTGCGCGGCTCTAACTTTTCCAGAGCCATAGGTAACTGTCTTTTCGACATTCTTTACAGCGCCAGTCATTGCATCAACGATGTTATCCAGAGTGTAGGGGGCCAACTTGCCACCAATCTTTATCCGTGGCTTGCCAAACATCGAAACAATTTCAGATTCTATCCATGACTTGAATTCAGATTTTCTGTCTCCAATGGCATCAATTAGCGCGTCATCAGTTTCTTGGCGATTAACTTCGCTTCTTTCTGCGTCTCTGTAACTAGTAAGAACCATGGAAAGACCGTTATAGGTCAACGCTCCATCACGGAAAAATTGCCTTTCAATGGAATCTTTAAGAGTATCAGCAACCTCTGAATTTTTTGGCGATGATTCTGTTGCGTACTTTGATGCCGCATCCATGACAACATTGCTGAATTGAGCCCACAAATTTGGACTTTCTTCTGGGCTCATGTTCAAAAGCTCGGTATACCCAGATTGTTCAATAAACGCTTTTACTTGCGGATTAGTCACAAATGGGGCGCGCAAATTGACAGAACGCATTACTGGGGCGGGTACCGATTCTCCAGTGCTTTTCAGATAAGCAGCCATTGCAGACCGGGAGCGCAACATGTAATCAATGATGCGCTGCGGATCTGGCTTGTTTGCCGAATAATCAACGATGAGATCTTCAACGTTGTCGTTGTATTGCACATCCAATGCTCGGAATTTTTCCGCAACTTCCCTCACAGTCGCAATCTTAACTTTGCGGTATTCCGGCTTTGGAAATGTTGCCGAATATGCGTCAGCACTGAAAACAGGTTCCGCTTCTGGATCAACAAGCTCCTTTGATCCAAGCAATGTGATTTCGCCAAATCCCCCTATAGCTTGCCCTTGCGGAACAACAGCAACCGACGGAACAGCAAGCCCGCCAATCTTGTCGGCATAAATCAAATTGTCAGCCGTCAAGTTATGAACCGCAGAAAGCTTGTCCGGGGCTTGCGCAAACTGCATCCCAACATCACCCATCCCCTCGCTCGCCTTGGCGATCAGCGCCTTGATGGTCGCGTTGTCGGTCGTCGTGATGTCGATGCCCTGCTGCCCAAGGTACTCCTCGAGCTGCGTCAGAGCCTCTGCCAAGTCAGCCAGAGCGCCGCGCTCCTTGCCGGGCATGAACACACCCTCGCCACGGAACTCGCGGTCGATCGCATCGAGGAATGTGACCTCGGTCTCGCCGACATTGAACCCGGCTTCAAGCGCAATCTCACGCGCCTCATCGAAGGTCATGCCCTTCTCAGACACCAGCGCCTTCTCGCCTACCTTTCGGTTTTCACGGTCCCAGAGCTTGGCATCTCGCGCCCCGAGCTCCCCGCCCTGATCCTGCAGCCCACCGCGCTCACGCAGGAACTGAGTCAGCGACTTGCCGTAGATGTCACGCTGCTTCGGGATGTCCCCGGTGCGCAGCCGGTCAATGAGCGGGTCGAGCGCAGCGTCTATCCCCATCCGCGACTGCAATATGTCCGGCAGGGGGGTGACCACACTGAGCCCATACTGCTCATGCAGGGCAGCAGGGTCGATGCCGCTACGCTGCGCCAGAGCGTTTATGGCGCGTGAGTACATGGTCGCGTATGTGTCAGCGGTCGCCCTGTCAAATCGCCCCAGAAGCTGTCCTAGGACGTCCTGCTTGATTGTGGCTATGGAAGGAGCCTCGGCCTCGGTGCCTTCGGTCTCCATGGCCGCTTGAATCTCGGTCTCGACCCGCTGCCGGTCGGCCTCGAGCGCCTGAACCTCGCGCATCGTCAAGTCGCCCTGAAAGAGCCGGGTGTCTTGAATCAGCGCGGCATGGTGCTCGGTCGCAGCCAGCCGGGTCGCGTAGTTCTCGATGGGGATGACCACATCCCCGCCGATCGCCACCGCCTCGGCATAGTTGGCCGCGCCCACCTCGGTCGCAATCTGCGCCGGGTCGACGTTCTGACTCTGCCAGTACTGCGTGAACTGGTCAGCCGGGATGAAGACGTTCTCGATCGGCCCCTGCTCCCGAGCCTTTGCCACGAAGTCCCGGAACTGCTCCGGCAACCGCTCGCGCAACTTGGACGCTTTCGCGCTCTCACCAAGCGCCTCCATGAACTGCGCGGTCTGGTTCGCCTTGCGCACCTCGCGCACGTTCGAGGTCGCAGAGATGGCCGCACCAGGCAAGCCCACGCCAGCACCGCCAGCAAACCCAGCAGCACCAGCCTCAAGCACCCGCGCCACGTTGCCCTCGTCGGCTGCAAACTCCTGACCGGACACACCCTGCGCCAGCTCGCGCCCGAGGATGACGCCGAGCTCCTGCAGTGACTCGGTAACGCCCTCAATGGACGCCGACTGGAGCCACTTCTTCCCGGCCTGCGCAATGGCGTTGCGGAAGGTCGGACGCTCCAAGAGCGCCTTGACCGCCTCACGCGACCCGCGCCCGAGCAGCCGGTCGAGACCGGGAATCATCTTCGCAAGCGCGATGTCGCCAACCGTCTCAAGACCGGCATTCAGCAAGCCAGCCGCCGCCGCTGCGCCACGCGCCACAGCAGGGTCGAGCGGAACGCCAGCCTCGTCCTTCAAGCCCTCGTATTCAGCGAACGCGAACCCGGTCTCTTCCTTGTAGTTGTAGACCGTTGTCGCCGTGATATAGCCCGCCCGAGCGCCGAACGCGAACGCACCCGGCACCGTGACCATCTCCTCCGGCAGCGCCACCTGCGGGCCAGCCTGCCCGAGCGCGAGCGCCACGCCAGCGCCAGTCGCGCCACCGACAATGGCTCCCTTGCCGCCCTCGCGGATGGAACTGACCAGCGACCGCGCCGTGTACCCGGTCTGCCCGAGGAACCACGCAAACGGGTTGTCACCGCGCTCGGTCGTGCGCCCAAGAGCGCCAATCTCATCAAGCAACTTGCGGCGCTCCGCCGCCTCGCTCGAGCTCATGATCTCGCCAGAGACTGCCCGCCAGTTGAGCGGACTCACCTGATCTTGAACGGAAGCCTGCTTCCACCCCTGAGTCGGAGCGATGAAGGTGCGCTCGATGCGCTCAAGCGTACCCACATCATCCCGCGCTACATCGGCCTGCTCGGACAGGAACGCCGCCGTCACCGGGCTCGACTTCACCAGGTTGTCGTAGTCCACCCCGCCGAGGATGGCTTGCCGCTCAATCTCCTTGCGGTCAGCCCGCACCGTCTCAATCGGCACATTCACCTTCTGCGCAAGCCTGCGCAGCTCGGCCTCGACATCGGGCTCGGTCTGCGCAGCGCCGTACATGGATGAGCGCAGCGCCCCGGTCTGCTCCTGCCGCATCAGGTCGAGGTAGGGATTGTCCTCCTCAACCATTCGCCGGTAGTCGGTCACTTGATAAGCCCCTGCGCCTTCTTGAAGTAGAACTGGATGTTCGCCTCGCTGACTTCCTTGCCCTGCGCCCGCAGCGCCGCAGCAATCTGCCGCCGATCAAACTCAGGCACCACAATTTCCATGTCGGGCTTAACCTCAAACAGCGCCACATCGGTCGTGCCAAACAAACTCCCGCGCACTTCAACGCTGGCAAAGAGCCGGTCAATCTCAGCGTCACGCTGCTCCGGCGTCAGCTTGCGACCAGCCGCAGCCTCTGCCTCGCGGATGTTTGCGCCCAAGGTAGCCCACGCTTTCGCTACCCGTTTGGCAGGAATTGACCCTTGCTTCGGGCTCGGGTCAATACCTATCTCGGCAAGGCGCATGTTCATCCGTTGCGTTGTCGTCTGCACTTCGGTTTGCGCCACTTCCGGCGTATCGGTCGCCTCGCCCTGCAGCCGGATGAGCTCCTTGAACTCGGTGTCTTCCAGCCGAGGACGCAGCGCCATCAGGTTTGTCTGGCGCAACAATGCCGGATTGGTGCGCAACTGGTAGTAGGTATCCCAATCGGTCTCGATCTTCTTGCCACCACGCAACCCGTCAGCGTAGTTGCGCACAGAGCCCAACTTGTCGCCCGGAATCGCAGAGCGCAGCGAGGCCGGGAGCGCAGCAAGGTTGCCGCCGTTCGCTTCCAACCGCCCGTAAACCGCAGCCATGACCTCTTGCTCGCGCCGCTCACGGTCGCGCAACCTTGAGTTCAGCTGCGCCAGAGCTTCCTGCGTAGCGTCGTTGCGCACCCGCACATTGTCACCGGTAACCTCGGCTATCTTCTGACGCACCTCGGTCTCGCTCGGGATGCGACCGCCGAACGACCCCATCACATCGTCCGCGATACGCGCAGACGCCCGCACATCGGTCTCGGTCGCCACCTTGCCCTCAAGCTCCACGAGCCTCGGGGCCTTAATGGTCGATCGGTTGCGGTCAATGTACTGCGCAGCAAATTCTACATTCCCAGCATCGAGCGCCGAATTGACAACCGCCGAATGCACCTGGTCGATGTTGTCCATCTGCACCGCCATCAGTGCATCCCCGGTGATGCCGTTGCGGTCAGCCCAGAGCGCCGTGTTCGTTGCAATGCGCCCGATGCTGTCGTTCAGCTTTGCTTGGTCGCGCCAGTTCAGCGCGGCTTGATTCACCTCGGTGGCGACCGCCCCCTTGTAAACATTATCCCGGTACTGATCTGTCTCGCGCAGGACATGCCGCATCAAAGAGTCGTCGAACTCAGCCTCGGCCATTGCAGCCCGACGCCGGAACATGTCTTGCTGCCGAGTGTTCGGCAACCCAGACGCTACCCGCTCAATCGTTTTCTTGAAATCGCCCGAGTATTTGGTCATGAAATCAGGCGCTACCGCATCAGCGGCTTTCTTCGATGCAAACCCCGTCTCCGGGTTCATCATCAAATCGGTCTGCTGGTCGCGCAACTGATTGAACGCATCCTCAACACGCAGTTCGTCGAGGTCAGCCGAAAGCCTGGCAAACGCCGTAGCACCACGCGCCACAGCCTCGGCAGTCTCTGCAGCCTGAGTCCCGACAGCAGCGAGCCCACGCGCACTCGGCGTTGCGATGCGCGGGACAACCTGCTGACGGTAGAACTCGAGCTTCGCCATTATCTCGGCCCCGAGTATCGACCGCTTGTGGTGGTCATGGTGGTCGGAACTCGCCGACCCGTCACGGTCACGCCGGTCAACTGCGACGACCTCGGGGATCGGGAGGGAAGCGTACCGCCAGCACCGGCATACCCGCCAAGCGCAGCAGAACCAGCCTGCAGGATGCCCTGCACCCATGACGGGCGGGATGCGCGGGTGATGCGAGCCTCGGTCAGGAGGCCAGCAGCCTGCGTCTCACCCTGATACGCCAAGGACAGAGCATCCAATTCCGCAGCCGTCGCCGCCTGCTTGTAGACATCGCCGAAGGTCACCGAGTCAGACAAACCCGCCTGAGCGCCAGCCGCCCGCAGCTCGCCGAACTGCCGACGCGTCTCGCGCCCGAGCGCCTCAGTCTCAAGCCCAGCCTGCCGCCGAGCGACACCGGCCTCGACCTCGAGCGCACGAGCCTGCGCAGCGCCGACCGCCCGCTGCTGGCCGGTTGCCATCAGAGACGACCCCGCCGATGCTGCAGCAGCAATTGCGGCTATGGTAATCGGGTCTGCCATCAGAGTACCCTCGCGTACATGTCCATATCCTGACCTCGCTGGAAGGCTCGCATCCGGCCCTCACGCTCGAACCCGAGCATTCTCGCCCATCGGTGACCGGGCATAAAGTCCGGCACTACATACGCCTCGACGCGCTCGATCCCGCAGCCGTCGAAGAACTCAGCAACCGCACGGTGAATGCTTATCATGCACCGCCCGGAGTCCGCAGAGAGCAGCGCCCACGCCGACGCCCGCCCCTCCCAGAGATTCACCAGACCAGCACAGCACACAATCCGACCGCCCTCCCGCGCCGTGTAGCAGGGACCCGCCTCGGACAGCTCCTGCCCATAGCCCGGTCGCCCCACAAACGGCGACAGGAACTCCTGCGACGGCTGCAGGCTCAACTCCGCAAGGTCAGCCGGGACAAAGGGATGCACCTCGAAGGTCATCCCTGCGTCTCCATCTCGGGGTAGAGCGCGATGACGGTCATCGGCAGGGGCTGGTCAGCCACCACCCAGATGCGCCCGTCCGTCTCGTACCCGCCCGGAAAGGCGAACACATCAGTATCGCCCGTCAGCAGAGGCGGCTCCTCGTCCATAAAGTCGTTGTTCTTCCGGTACTGGATGAGGTCGAGGTTGTTCGGCCCCGGTCCCACCTTGCCGCCCAAGCTCGCATATAGCCGCAACCCGCACTTGTGGATGCGCTTGATCTTGGCCTGCGCCGTACCGATTGCCGCACCCGCCTCAATGCGCTGCGTCGCAAGCGTCGAGGTGTACGGATACCCCACAGTCGCCCGAGAGGTCGGGAACGGCATCGTCACCGCACCGTCCGTCACCACAAGGCCGGTGACCTCCTCGCCGTCCGCAAGCGCAGAGACCGTCTCGCCCTCGAGGTGCCACAGGCCGCGCAAGGTCGTCGCCGTCAGCCGCCACTCGTTGAACGGGACATCATCGTTCGGGAACACCGAGACGATGGTCACAAGCGCCGACTCCTGGTCAACGACCGTGGTGATCTCCGCACGAGCCGAGCGCCAGAGCTCGTTCTCCTCGTCGTAGTACCGATGCACGATCTCGCGCCCAACATCCCCCGCAACGAACACAGGGTCGTTGATGGTGATGAGGTCGCCGTTCTCAGCTTCGATAATCTCGTCGGCCTCGCTCGCAATCTCCAGACTTGAGGTTACCGTGACTTCCACCCCGGTAGATCCGGCAGTCTGGTACCCGTCCGCGAGGAACAGATCGGCAGGCACCACCGCGTTGAATTCAAGCGAGGCGTCCAGGTACCCAGCCCCTTGGATGTCCTCGCCTTCCTCAATCGACTGCCCGATGTACTCGATGAACCGCTGCGTCCGGTTCACATCGTCCTCGGTTGTCAACTGGTCAGAACCCTCAGTCAACAAACCGCCACCGGCCTCAAGCGCCAACTCATACGGGAAGTCGCCCTCGATGGTGCGCGAGACCACCAGCCACACATCGTCCAAGTCCCCGTTCGGACTCGGGATAATCTGCACCGCCTCGACCTTCGCGTCGTTCCCCGCGATGGGATGCTGGTGCCAGCCGTAGATGTTCTGCTCCCGGTCGTAAGTCAGCCCGATGAGCCGCCCGTTGCCCAAGACGCACCAGATGATGTCATCCGGTTCCTTCTGGTACTCCATGTCCACGATGCCCGAGCGCGTAACCTCGGGGTACAGAACATTCATGTCCCTCGGCACGAACGCATCCACCTGCAGGTCAAACCGCAGCTCCATGATGCGCCGCCCACCCACACGGGCAAAGATGATTGCATCCTCGACCAGCGTCGGCTCAAGCTCCATCGACCCTTCCGCAGACTGCAAATCGAACTTCACGTTCTCCGGGCCAAGCGGGGCAGTCGTCACATTCTCGCGGATGGCGATTTCAGCCCCCGCAGTCCCGACGATGAGCGCGTTACCTGGACGCAGCCACCGCACCTTGTCCACATTGCCGACCGCGAGCGTCAGGTTCAGCGCGTTGTCGGCAAGGATCTCGCCCATCGTGTCGACCGCGTGGGACAGGTAATCCCCGGCGACCGAGGCATACACATCCTGCCCGCCGCCCCACCACAGTCGGTCGCGCCAGAACGCGGTCTTGTAGGGATAGGCTGCGCCCATGCCCAGACCCCACGCGCCGATGCGATAGACGCACGAGGCCGACCCGAGCAGCTCATTCGGAGCCACGCCCGGACCCACCACATCGGCATCAACCACCGTCGTGCTCGTGACAGCGGTAATTTTCAGGATGACATAGCCGGGGTGCAGGAACTTCCAGAGCACGCCCGTATTGCCGTCGTAGTCCTGTCCTTCCTCGTGGATGGGCCGGATCGCGCCGGTCGTGGCGCTGTTCTGCGCCTGATAGAACTTCCCGCTCGACTTGCGAATATCGCCCGCCGTGATGGACTTCGCCGGTTCCCACTGCGTCGTCGTGATGTTCACCGGCTGCAACCGCAGGAGCATACCCACGGAGTCGTTGTCGAATATCGCAAGGCCGGAAGTCACCGTGACATTGCCGGTCGTCGCGGTCAGCGAGAAGCTTTCTTTCGCATTCGGCTCACGCTGAAACGGACCATCGGTCGGCGCGTAATCCGCAAAGGCCCAGCTCGTGTTCCCGCTGCGCGTCAGGGTCTGCGGCGCATACCCCTCGCACCCGACATAGAGCACATCGCCAGACTGGGCAATGGATAGCGCCGAAGTGTTCTCAGCGGTGAACAGATCCTCCACCGCATACGGACTCGGGATCGTGTAGACCCGCGCCACATCTCCGTTGCCACCGTAGGCCGTGTACCCGGTCGTGTCGATCACGCCTCCGTCGATGTCGTAGAGCTCGAAGGTCTTGGCTCCGGCATTGACATTCGTCACCTTTACATACCGGCCATTCACCTGTGACATGCCAGCAACC
>JAULZL010000037.1:2121-2400 GCA_032117355.1 Candidatus Nanopelagicales bacterium | reverse complement strand
TCCCAGGCATGTACCTGGGGGTTCACCGAGAAGCTGAAGGCTTCGGGGCCGGTCGGCCGGGCTCGGTTGAGCTCGGTGAAGTAGAGGTTGGTCCCCCCGGTGACCGCTGACCCCAGGGACTCTGCGACCGCGGCCGCATATGAGCCGTCGGTGACCTTGGCATCCGGCTCGAAGACGAGCCAGTGGTCGATGCGCGGGTCGCCCGCGTATGCACTGAACTCCGCGGGATCAGCCCCAACCAGGGCCGGCACGAGCGGGGCACCGATTGCTGACGCGTTG
>JAULZL010000037.1:0-2111 GCA_032117355.1 Candidatus Nanopelagicales bacterium | reverse complement strand
CGGAGGGACCGCAGAGCCTCGACCTCGGCGGCGGTCAGTCGGTGGCCGTCCTGATCCAACTGGATGCCGATGCGGGGCAGCGGGATGACCTCATCCGTCACCTCGATTCGCAACACCTCGGGTGCCGGAGCGGGGGGTGGGAATGTGCCGTCCCAGCTAAGGGTGACCGATTGATCGACCACGTCTTCCGGCTGGACGGTGACGGGGAAGGGCAGCGAAATGGGCGTGCAATAGTGCTTGAAGGATGCGTCGCTCCAGTTGCGGTGATCCTCGCTCTCGAAGGTCTCACCCGCCATCCGCAGGGTTGCGCGCAGGCCGTTCGCGACCTCGAAGGTGAGCGCTCGCATGTCCAGGAAGGGCTGGTTCGGGTCGATTCGCTCGGGGAAGGCCGTCTGCAGGAGCGAGCCATCCACCCGCTCAACGGTGACGGGTCGGCCGGCTGTCTCGATGATCGGTTGCAGGATGCACAGCCCGAGCCGATTGCGGATGAAGGGGGCTGAGGTGCTGCCTTCGATGTGCATGGCGATCGTGCCGTCAACGTCGCCGGTGATCCGACCCGTCCAGGTGAAGTCCTTGGCATCGAAGGTGCCACGTGCGGTGAGTTCGATGGAGAAGTGATCACCCGAGTCCTGCACCTCCTCGCGGAGGATGGTCCACGGCCGGGCTGTCCAGTTGAGATCCTGGAACACCATGTAGACGCGACGAACCACCTCGACCGTTCCGAGTCGAATGTCGCGTAGGTCGCCATTGACGTATCGAAGGGAAACGGGTCCGGCGTGCAGGTTGGTCACGTGAGTCGGCCGACCTCGTACCGGCTTCCACTGGCCAGTGACTCATAGGCGCCAAGGGTGACGTCCAGCAGTTTCAGGGTCCGGGCCCCCGAAGTCTCCGGCTCGGCACCGGAGTCAAGGCAGTCGAGCCAGTGCCGCTGGATGTTGTAGACCGAGTCCTGGATGCCGTTCCACGGCTCGCTCGTCCACCCGCGGTCGGGGATGACGAGTTGCTCGTTGGTGGTGACGCCGCGGCTGACCACCTGCAGGTGGTAATCCGGGCCCAGGGTGATGGTGCCCTCGGTTCCCTCGAGGGTGACGAAGGTCTGCGGGTAGGTGTTGTGGTCCGATCGTGTCTCATAACTGGCATCGACGATGCAGGTGGCGTCGTCCATGTGCATCAGGACGGTTGCGACGTCCTCGCCGACGATCCGCGGGTTGACGCGCAGTGCATCGGTGAACAGGCTTTTCGGCTCACCGAGGAAGCACATCGCGAGGTCGAATAGGTGCACGGCCACGTCAACGATGATCATCCGCTCGCTGTCGACCAGCCATGGCTGCGCGGAGTAGACGTCATGTGACGTACGGAAGCTGACTCGGCCGAAGAACGGTCGGCCGATCGCCCCATCGTCGAGTAGGGCCTTGATGCGGCGCATCGGATGCTGGAAGCGGAAGTTCTCATGCACCATGAAGGGAAGCCCACGCTCGGCGCAGGCGAGCACCATTGCCTTGGCGTCGTCCATGTCCCAGGCCAGCGGCTTTTGGCAGATCGGCGCTACTCCATGCTGGGCGGCCAGCTCGACCATCATCCGGTGGGTCGGGGGAGTGGTAGCGATATCGACGAAGTCAAGCTCCTCGTTCGCGAAGAGCTCGGCTGCATCGAGATAGGGCCGGCCGCCAAACTGCTCAGCCGCCGCGCGTACGCGACCCTCGTCCACGTCGCAGACGGCTACGAGTTCGACGTCCGGCATCTCGGCCCAGGCGTGAAGGTGGTTCTGGGCGAAGAAGCCGGTGCCGATCAGGGCGAACTTGCGATGGCTCATAGCTCGATCTCGCGGCTGCTATCCGTGATCCACTCGCTCCATGATCCCACGTACATTCGCGATCCATCGAGGCCCGCATGGGTCATCGCGAGCACATTCTGCGCGGCCGTGACGCCTGACCCGCAGTAGAAGATGACCTCGGATGGCGGCAGGTCGTCGATGAGCGATCGGTAGTGGTCACGCAGTTCCTCGACGGGCCGTAGGTGACCGCTCGCGTCCATAGTCTCGGCACGATCGGCCAGCCCGGCCCGGGCAATGTGGCCGCGAACCGGATCGTTGTAGTGACCGCGACCGTGGT
>JAULZL010000036.1:0-6039 GCA_032117355.1 Candidatus Nanopelagicales bacterium | reverse complement strand
CATCGATGACATGAGGGTGTTGTTCAATGACATCCCCCTGGATCAGGTCTCCACCTCGATGACGATCAACGCGCCCGCGGCGATCCTGCTGTTGCTCTACCAGCTGGTGGCCGAAGAGCAGGGCATCAGTGCTGACCAGTTGAACGGCACGATTCAGAACGACGTGCTCAAGGAGTACATCGCGCGAGGCACCTACATCTACCCGCCCGCGCAGTCCATCAGGCTGATCACCGACATCTTCACCTACTGCCGGACTGAGATTCCGAAGTGGAACACCATCTCCATCTCCGGCTACCACATGGCGGAGGCGGGGGCCACGCCCGTCCAGGAAATCGCCTTCACGCTGTCCGATGGCATGGCCTACGTCCAGGCGGCCGTTGATACCGGCCAGGACGTCGATGAATTCGCGCCCCGGCTCGCCTTCTTCTTCGTCTCCAGGACGACCATCCTGGAAGAGGTCGCCAAGTTCCGGGCCGCCCGCCGGATGTGGGCGAGGATCATGCGGGACCAGTTCGGGGCCAAGGATCCCAAGTCGTGGATGCTGCGCTTTCATACGCAGACCGCCGGCGTGCAACTCACTGCTCAGCAGCCCGAGGTCAATCTCGTCCGGGTGGCGGTTCAGGGCCTTGCGGCGGTTCTCGGCGGCACCCAGTCCCTGCACACGAATTCCTTCGACGAGGCGATTGCCCTACCGACCGAGAAGGCCGCTCGACTTGCCCTGCGCACCCAGCAGGTGCTCGCCTACGAGACGGATGTCTGCGAGACCGTCGACCCCTTCGCTGGCTCGTACGTCATCGAATCTCTCACCGACCAGATCGATGAGGCCGCAACAGCCCTCATCGCACGGATCACCGACATGGGCGGTGCGGTCGCCGCGATCGAGCAGGGATTCCAGAAGTCCGAGATCGAGTTGTCGGCGTACCGGATCTCCCAGGAGATCGACAGCGGCGAGCGCACTGTGGTCGGCGTGAACAAGTTCACCGTTGACGAGCGGGAGCACTACGAACCACTTCGCGTCAACCCGGCGATCGAGCAAGAGCAGTGCGCCCGACTGGCCGCCGTGCGCGCCTCGCGTGACTCAGCCGAGGTGGACCGGCTCCTTCAGTCCATTCGGGAGGCTGCGCGTGGGGATGCCAACCTGCTCTACCCGATGAAGGAAGCGCTGCGCGCCAAGGCGACGGTCGGCGAAGTCTCCGATGCCCTTCGGGATGTCTGGGGCCAGTACCAGCCGACCGATCGCTTCTAGGCATTAACGACCGGCTACGGCCTTGAGCATCCGCGCCGTCCAGTGGTCTATCGGCGGTCTTGCCCTTCTCGATCAGACTCGGTTGCCGCACGATGTCGAGGTGTTCACGTGCGACACGGTCGATCGGGTTGTGGATGCGATTGAGCGCCTCGTGGTTCGCGGGGCACCGGCCCTGGGTGCCGTGGGTGGCTACGGAGTGGTCGTCGCCATGCGCCAGGCCGGGCGCGAGGGCTGGACGCACGAAGCCTTGAACGAACAGGTGGACCGGATTCGCACTGCTCGCCCAACTGCGGTCAACCTCGCGTGGGGGGTGGATCGGGTCCGGCCGCTGATGGCCGCCGGGTGGGAGGCTGTACTGGCCGAGGCCGAGTTGATCGCCCGAGAGGACGAGCAGGCCAATCGCGAACTTTCCCGGCGCGGTGCCGATTGGATCCGGACTCGGGTGACCGGCTCCGAGCGGATCCGCATCCTCACCCACTGCAATACCGGCTCGCTGGCGACCACGGCTTGGGGCACCGCACTTGGCGTCGTCCGCGAATTGCATACTCGCAGCGAGGTTGGTCTGGTCTACGCTGATGAAACTCGGCCCCTGTTGCAGGGCTCCCGGCTGACGGCCTGGGAGTTGGAGCAGGACGGCATCGACTACCTCATCCAGGCTGACGGCGCCGCAGCGAGCACCATCCTGCGTGGCCTGGTCGACGTCGCGATCATCGGAGCGGATCGGATTGCCCGCAATGGAGACACGGCGAACAAGATCGGTTCGTTAGGCGTTGCCCTAGCCTGCCGGGAGGCGGGCATCCCGTTCGTGGTCGCGGCCCCATCGACCACCGTCGACCTCAATACCGAGTCGGGTGATGCCATCCACATCGAACTGCGCGATGGCGCTGAGATCCCCAGCCTGGGTGGCATCCTGGTCGCACCCCCGAGTGCCAGGGGTTTCAACCCGGCCTTCGACGTGACCCCGCATCGCTTCATCGACGCTATCGTCACCGAGTGTGCCGTCGTGGAGCCGGACGGCTCTGCTGTTGTTCCTCTCGTCGAAGGTTGGCTACATGATTGAGTCACAGCCCCTGGCCGAAGGTTGGCAAGATGACTGAGCCACAGCCCCTTCTCGAATTGGTCGAGCGCTCCAATCGAATCGGCGCCGATCCCTCCCTCGTTGTCTACGGGGGCGGCAACACCTCGGCCAAGGGGATGATCGTCGATCACCTGGGCCGGGTTCAGCGAGTCATGTGGGTAAAGGGATCTGGGGCGGACCTTCGCGGGTCGGGTCTGGCGGACTACCCCGGCCTGCGCTTGGACGACCTGCTTGCGCTGCGTGAGCGCGAGTCGATGTCGGACGAGGAAATGACCGACCTGGTGACCCGCGCACTCCTTGACCCCGGGGCGAGGCGGCCATCGATCGAGACCCTGCTCCATGCCTTCCTGCCCTTCACCCACATCGACCACGTGCACGCCGATGCCATCTGCACGCTGACAAACCATGCTGAGGGTCCCGCCATCACCCGGGAGGCGCTCGGCGAGGGCTTCGCCTACGTGGACTGGATGCGGCCAGGCTTCGGGCTCAGTCGAATCGTGGGGGATCTCGCCTCATATGAGGGCGTCGTACTGGCCCATCACGGCCTTGTGACGTGGGCTGAAGATTCGTCCACCTGCCTTGAGCGGACCTTCGAGGTGGTTGATCGGGCCCGTGCATTCATCGCGGAGAGTCGGGTGGCCAGAACCGAAGCGCCAGGCCTCGCCGCTGATGCAGGGCACGGGGACATCCCTGAGGAAGAACTGCACCACCTGCTGCTGTCCCTACGGGGTGCGGTCAGCTCGACCACCCGTCGGGTGATCCGTGTCGACTCTCGGCTGCGCACCGTGGCTGACCGCCCGGACCTCGACCAGGTCGTCGGCGCGGGGGTATCGAGCGCAGATCACATGCTCCGGATCAAGCCCCGATCCCTCGCGGTGCACGAACGCGACCGTGTCCGCGAGGCTGTCGAAGGCTACGCCGAGGCCTACCTGGCGTATGTCGATCGCAACCTTTCGCTGATGCCGCCCGGACGTACCGCACATGACCCGATGCCGCGGGTTGTTCTCGTGCCCGGCCTCGGCGCCGTCACCACCGGCGCGACGGAGCGCGAGGCCGAGATCGCAGCCGATATTGCCCTGCATACTCACGAGGTCGCGTCCATGATTGCCGACTCCTTCGGCGGGCCCATGCCACTACCGGAGTCGGAGGAGTTCCGATTCGACTACTGGCCGATGGAGCTCTACAAGCTTGCGCTGCGACCGGCGCCCGCCCGGTTCTCCGGGCATGTCTTCGTCGTGACGGGCGCGGCCTCCGGCATCGGACTGGGGATCTCACGGCATCTTGCCGCCGAAGGAGCCTCGCTGGTGCTGGCTGACCTGGACGAGGCAGGCCTTGACCGGCTTGGTGAGGAGGTGGTCGCCACGGGTGCGCCCCCGCCCCGGCTGGTCAGCGGGGACCAATCCGATCAGCGGATCGTTGCGGAGACAATTCGCGCCGCTGTCCGTGGCTTCGGTGGAGTGGACGGCATCGTCGCAAATGCCGGCATCGGCGTCGGCGGCGAGCTGGATGAACTCCCGCTCGATAAGTGGGAGGCGGGGTTGCGCATCAACCTGACCAGTGCCTTCCTGCTAACCCAGGAGGCAATCCGGGCGATGAAGATCCAGGGGATCGGAGGATCCCTGGTGTACGTCGCGAGTAAGAATGCCTTCGGTCCGGGAGCGGGCTTCGGCGGCTACTCGGTCTCCAAGGCCGGAATGATCCAGTTGATGCGCATTGCCGCGATCGAAGGTGGAAAGTTCGGCATTCGGGCGAATGCGGTGAATCCCGATGCCGTCTTCGACAACTCCCAACTTTGGGCCGGTGGCATCCGCGAGGAGCGCGCGGCGGCCCACGGCATCAGGCCGGAGGAGCTAGAGGACTTCTACGCCAAGCGCAACCTGCTCAACGCCAGGGTGCGCAGCGTGGACGTCGCGCAGACCGTTGCCCACCTGCTGGCTGACGAGTCCTCGCGCACGACCGGCGCGGTGATCCCAATCGATGGCGGAGTGGCAGCGGCCTTCCCCCGCTAGGGTGCCACGTCATGGACGAGGCGGACGTGGCGGACGTGCCCTCCTGCCTCGGAGTCATGGCCGGCAGCGGCCTGTATTCGCTAGGCATGTTGGCCGAGCCGCAGGAAATCGTCGTCGATACCGATTACGGTCCGGCCCGCTGTGTCAGTGGTCTGCTGCGTGGCCGTCGCACTGTCTTCATCACGCGGCATGGCGCCGATCACTCCGTCCCACCCCATCTGGTGAACTACCGGGCGAATATCTCGGCCCTCGCGAGCCTGGGCGTGACCGACGTCCTCGCCGTCAATGTCGTCGGTGGGATCGGCCACGATTCGGGTGACCTGGTGGTGGTCGATGACTTCATCGACTTCACCACCTCTCGGAAGATGACCTTCTTCGACGGATCGACGGCCGAGGGGGTCGTCCATGTCGACATGACAGAGCCCTATGACGAGGGACTCCGAGTGGTGTGGATTACCGCTGCTGAGTCGCTCGGCATCGCCGTTGCCACGTCCGGTGTGTACGGGGCTTTCGAAGGTCCGCGCTTCGAAACGCGGGCCGAGATTCGGATGGCCCGCGCCATGGGAGTCACGGTGGTCGGCATGACCGGGGTCCCCGAGGTGGTGCTGGCCAAGGAGCGCGGGCTTCGGTACGCATCTATGTGCCTCGTCGCGAACCCTGCTGCCGGCCTGGGCCCGCCGATCGAGATGTCGGACATCCTCGCGGTAGTGGACGAGGGAACGCAGCGGTTGGCCGCGATCATCGATGAGGCTGCAAGGATGCTCGCATCATGAGGGCTGACCTGCTGCTGACGAATGCCACCGCCGTTGTGGTCTGCGACGACGAGGCACGCGTCCTGGAGAACTCGTCGGTTGCCATTGCAGGTGGGCGCATCATCGAGGTGGGTGGCGATGTCTCGATCGAGGCCGATGAGGTGCTGGACGCCACCGGGCACCTGATCATGCCCGGCCTGGTGAACCTGCATACCCACCTGCCGATGACGCTACTGCGCGGAATCGCCGAGAATGTTGATCTGCAAGGGTTCCTGAACCTGGTCTGGGCCGAGGAGGCTCGCGTCATGGACCCAAGCGGCACTGAACTCGGTGCGCGACTGGGAGCGGTGGAAGCACTGCTCGGTGGGACGACTACGGCTTTGGACATGTACTTCCACCCTGATGCCGCACATCGTGGGGCGGTCGCGGTGGGCCTGCGGCATGTCATCGGGCCAGTGTTCTTCTCCTTCCCTGGCCCAGACGGCCTGGAGTGGCCAGAGCGGATGACGCTGGCGCGGGCCTGGCCGCAGGTCGTGGCGCAGATCGGTGGGCCCTACGTTCCGCTTGCGCTGATGCCGCACTGCCCGCTCACGGTCAATCCGGAGCACCTGGCAGAAATTGCCCAGTTGGCGCGCGAGCAGGGTGCCATCGTCAACACCCACGCCTCGGAGAACATCGCGGAGAACGACCAGACGATCGCGGCCTTCGGTGCGCGAGCAACCGAGTTGCTCCAGCGCAGCGGGCTGCTCGACCTGGCCCCCGTTCTGGCCCATGGCGTCCAGCTTTCGATGGGGGAGCGGGCCGCGATTTCCGCGGCCGGTGCCAGCATTGCCCATTGCCCCGGCTCGAATCTGAAGCTCGCCAGTGGAGCCGCAGACATCGTCGGGTATCGCCGGGACAGTATTCGGGTGGGCCTTGGGACGGATGGCTGCTCGTCCAGCAATGATCTGGACA
>JAULZL010000035.1:0-2756 GCA_032117355.1 Candidatus Nanopelagicales bacterium | reverse complement strand
TGGCTCATCACGCGAAGGGCCCTGGCAGCGGACGAACTGGCCGGCCATGCCATTCCCGATGGGGCGCTGCTGATCATGAGCCCGTCCCTTCTTCATCGCCATCCGGATATTTGGCACGACCCGGAGACCTTTCGCCCCGAGCGATTCCTCAACGGCGAGGTGCCGCGCGAGCACTTCATCCCCTTTGGTGCGGGGCCTCGACTGTGCATCGGCCGGGACTTCTCCTATGTCGAGGGTGTGCACCTGCTTGCCCGCATGGCCGGTCGGTTCGAGTTCAGTTATCCACCGGGGATGGGGCTACCGGACCCTGACCCGCTCGTGACGATCAGGCCACGTGGTGGCCTGCACCTGCGAATCAAGCGCCGCGACTGACGTGGCCGACCGCGATGACAGAACAACTAGTCGTCGAGGAGGCCCAGGGCCCGGTCGTGCAGCAGGCCGTTGGTGGTCAATGCCGATCCGCCACCGAAGGCAGGCGACCCGTCAAAGGAGGTGATCCGGCCGCCCGCCTCCTGCACGATCGGCACGATCGCGGCGATATCCCAGGGCCCGAGGTCAGGCTCTGCGGCGATATCGACGACGCCTTCGGCGACCATCATGTGCGACCAGAAGTCGCCGTAGGCCCGCTGCCGCCAAGTCCCATCGAGCAGGGCATCGAGGCCAGGGCGCGCGCCACCCCAGCCGATGGAGTCGGAGAATGAAAAGGATGCGTCCGACATGGTCTGGACTCGGCTGGCTTGCAGCCGAGTCGGGACATTGCCCAAGGCCTGCAGCCAGGCTCCTGCACCGAGCGACGCCCACCAGCGCCGGTTCAGCGCGGGTGCAGAGACAACCCCGAGAACGACGGTGCCGGCTTCGACCAGTGCGATCAGGGTTGCCCACACGGGCACTCCGCGAACGTAGTTCTTCGTCCCGTCGATCGGGTCGATCACCCATTGCCGTCCATCGGCCGAGCCGGTCGTGCCGAACTCTTCGCCGAGAACTCCATCGCCCGGATGCGCCTCAGTGATGATGGCGCGGAGCCGTTCCTCCGTCGCCCGATCGGCTTCGGTAACCGGGGTCAAGTCTGGCTTGGTCTCGATCACGAGGTCCAGCGCCCCGAATCTTGCCATCGTGAGCACATCGGCCTCGTCGGCCATGCGCAGGGCAAGATCGAGATCATCAGCGCGGGGGATCGGCATGGCCACAAGATATCCACTCGACACCAGCAGGTGCTGTGCCTAGGCGTGTGCACGAGGCACCGCCTACTCTTCCACCATGTTCGCGGCTCGTGCGTCGGCATTGGTCGCAGTTGATGCGCTGTCATGGGACACCACCTTCGGCCTGCCCACCCACCCGCTCATCGTCCACGCGGTGGTCGTCCTCCTCCCGCTGGCAGCCCTCGGAGCCATCTGGATCACGGTGTCGCGCCGGGCGAGCCGCCGTTTTGCCGCGGTGATCGTCCCTCTCGCGTGGATTGGCGCGGTTGCCTCGCTCATTGCTGAGGACACGGGTTGGCTGCTTGCCGAGCAGGTCGGGCTGCCGCAGGAGCACGCGACAATGGCGGACTCCCTGCCTGTCTTTGCCCTTCTCCTCGCGGCGTCCATCACCGGCTTCTGGCTAGTCGACCGGGGGATACCCGGTAACAGGCGTCGTCCACCCTGGTTCGTCGGTGCTGGGATTTGCCTGGACCTGCTGGCAATCGCGGTGATCGTGTGGGCCATCCGCGTCGGTCATTCGGGAGCGATCGTGACCTGGTCGGGTCGCTAGCCCGACTCTTCGAGTGCGGCATTCGCCCTGTTGGACAGCAGCCTTCGCATCGACGCCAACCGCTCCTGGGTAGCGGTGGGCTGGCTGATGATCCAGGAGTTCAATGCGCAATCGGGCTCGTCGTGGGAGCAGGAACGAGGGCAGTCGATGATCCCCGCTGCGAGATCGGGGAAGGACTGGACGACTCGGGTGATGTCCACGTGGGCGAGTCCGAACGACCTGATCCCCGGGGTGTCGACGATCCATCCGCCGCTGGGCAGTTCGAGGGCCTGTGCGCTCGTCGAGGTATGCCTGCCCTTGCCGGTGACCGTATTCACGCGGCCGGTGCTGCGGGTGGCCCCGGGAATGAGCGCGTTCACCAGGGTGGACTTGCCAACCCCCGAGTGGCCGACGAGAACGGTGAGCTCGCCTTCCAGCGCATTGCGCAGTTCATCCGTGGGAGTGCCCTTGGGCGGAATGAACATCCGCACGTCAAGTGGCGCATACATCCGTTCGAGTTCGGCAGGTCCTTTGATGTCGCTCTTGGTGACGATGAGCACGGGATCAAGCCCCGCATCGTAGGCAGCCACCAGCGCGCGATCGATCAATCCGAAGGACGGATCGGGGTCGACCGTTGCCGTGACGATCGCCAGTTGCGTGGCATTGGCCACGATGACGCGCTCGACCGGATCCGAATCGTCAGCGGTCCTCCGGAGCACCGAGGTCCGCTCCCCGCGTCGGATGACCCGGGCAATGGCATCGGTCTCACCGGAGAGGTCTCCGACCATCTCGACGGTGTCGCCTACGACAAGGCCCTTTCGGCCGAGTTCGCGGGCCTTGATTGCGTAGATGGAGGTGCCCGTGTCGAGGGCCACGGTGAAGCGACCTCGGTCCACGGCGATCACCGTCCCGCTGAGGGCGGCTTCATGGGCGGGACGATCCTTGGAGCGGGGCCGTGACTTGCCCTTGCCTGGCCGGACGCGGACATCGTCCTCATCGAGTCGGTCGTGCCGACGGGTCACTGAGTA
>JAULZL010000034.1:0-4963 GCA_032117355.1 Candidatus Nanopelagicales bacterium | reverse complement strand
AGCGCTACGTCGTCAATTAACGGCCCGGGACCACATGCTGTCGGTACTACCTGCTACCGGTTCCGCCCAAGCCGCTCGTGACTGGACACCCAGTCGCCGCTGAGTACCGCACTCGCAAGTGAGATCTCCCCGGCGAGGACGGTGCCAGCGGCGATTTCCGCGAACTTGAGGGCACTCCCCGGCCCGCTGCAGTCGAGAAGTTCGAGGCATTCACGCTGGGTCGCGAGCCCAGTCCCTCCGCCATGCGTAGCAACGATGAGTGACGGAAGGGTGATGGACCAGTAGTAGTCGCCGTTGTCGAGCAGTTGGTTGTAGACGATCCCCGAGTGCGACTCGGCAACATTGGCGACGTCCTGACCCGTGGCAATGAAAAGGGCGGTCAGGCCGTTGGCCGCGTGAGCACCGTTGTTCGCCGACCCCGCCAGGAAGGCACCGGCCTGGGAGATCTGTCGAGCCCAGAAGAGTCCCCTGGGCTGTACCCCCATGATCCGAGTGAGGACATCCGAGCTGAGCAACGCCTCGGCAACCACTCGCTTGCCCCGCGTCAATAGCGTGTTGATCTGCGAGTGCTTCTTGTCGGTGTCGATGTTTCCGGAGAGCAAGTAGGCGGGTGCGTCCGGATGCGTCGCGCGGATCCACTCGCAGGCGGCCAGGGTGGCCTTGCTGACCATGTTTTGTCCAGCAGCGTCCCCGGTCGTGAAGTCGAAGCGGAGATAGAGAAGCGGACCGACAACAAAGGGACGGATGGAGATCAACCGACCTACTCGGGTGGTCGCCTCGGCTACCCGGCTGATCCCTTCGATGTTCTCGTCCACCCACTGGGAAAGGTCACGGGCCTGCCGGGCGTCGCGACAGGTGAAGACCGGAGACCGCTGCATGTGATCCTCGACCACCGTGGTGCGAACGCCGCCCGACTCGTAGAGGGCCCGCATTCCCCGGTTGTAGCTCGCAACGAGGGCACCCTCCGTGGTGGCCAGCGGCACGAAGAACTCACCCCGTGCATGCTCGCCGTCCAGCAGCAGAGGTCCTGCCAGGCCAATGGGGACCTGAGCCACCCCGATGAAGTTCTCGATGTTCCCGGTGAGCGCGGCAGGATCAATCGAGTAGTGGGCTGTGTCCACGAGTGCCGTCTTCGTGCGTTCCCCGAGGAAGTCCCGGCGCCGCTGTGCCGCCGACTCGGTGTAGTCATCGGGTGAATCACGTGGGATACGCACCCGCCCAGCCATGTCGCCCGTCATCGGTCACCCGCTCCCGCTCGTGCCATGACCGAGAGTCTGACCGATCGGTCTTCCGGAATTTTTCGGGGTTACCGTGTAATCGTGGTGAGGCCCGTTGCCAGCGTTGGACGGTGGCTGCCGGGATTGGCTGTTGTTCGCACGTATCAACGCAGTTTCCTGCGCGGAGACATCAGTGCAGGGTTGACGGTCACCGCCTATCTCGTGCCACAGGTGATGGCCTACGCAACGCTGGCGGGCCTGCCGCCGCAGTCCGGACTGTGGGTTGTTATCGCGACCCTGGTCGTCTACTTCGTACTCGGCAGTTCACGAGTTCTATCCGCCGGGCCGGAGTCCACCACGGCGCTACTCACCGCTGCCACCCTTGCACCATTGGCAGCCGCGGACGCCGCTAGATACGCCTCCCTCGCGGTGATCCTTGCCCTGCTCTGCGGTGCCATCGGCCTGCTCTGCTGGGTACTTCGGATGGGGTTCATTGGGGACCTCCTCTCCAAGCCGGTGCTCATCGGCTACATGGCGGGCGTCGCCGTCATCATGATCACCAGCCAACTCGGCAAGGTCACTGGGATCGATGTCTCCGGGGATTCATTCATCGCCGACATCAGTTCATTCGCACGGGGAGTCCGCATTCAATCCCCCGACTGGCCAACCGTCGCAATGGGCACGAGCGTTGCACTCGCTCTTATCCTGCTGACTCCGCGGTTCAGGCGTGCTCCCGTAGCGCTAGTGATCATCGCTCTGGCAACCTTCGTGACCTTTGCTTTCGAACTCCAGCGCTGGGGCATCAAGACGGTTGAGGCGATCTCCCTTCAGCCGCCGTCCATCGGCTTCGACTCCCTTGCGGGGGACGACATCCGCCTGCTGCTGCTGCCCGCACTCGGCCTGTTCATCGTGGCCTACTCGGACAACATCCTTACCGCGCGGATGTTCGCTGAGCGATACCGAGGCCGAGTGGACGCCAATAGCGAACTCCTTGCACTCGGCGCGACGAACATCGCCTCTGCGGCTGCCCACGGGTTTCCGGTCAGTTCCAGCGCCAGTCGAACGGCGCTCGGCGAGGCAAGTGGCGCCCGCACGCAGGTCTATTCACTGGTGGCAGCACTGGGCACCTTGATCGTGCTGCTGGCCTTCTCCGGAGTCCTCTCGGCGATTCCACTCGCCGCGCTCGGTGGGCTCGTCATCTACGCGGCCACGACGTTGGTCGACTTCCCGGGATTCCGGCGTCTGTGGGCCTTCCGTCGACGGGAGTTCTTCCTAGCGGTGGCAGCGGCCGTGGGCGTCCTGGCCTTCGACATCCTGTACGGCATCCTGGCCGCTGTTGCGCTATCGGTCATCGAACTGCTGACCAGGGTTGCTCGACCACATGCGGCCATCCTTGGCCAGGGCGATGGCGTTCCCGGCTGGCACGACATCGAGGACCTATCGACTCCCACCCAGATCCCAGGGTTGCTGGTCTTTCGCTATGACTCACCGCTGTTTTTTGCCAATGCGGACGACTTCGTACGCCGGTGCGAGGGAGCCTTGGATTCGCAACCAAGCCCACCCCAATGGCTCCTCCTCAACATGGAGGCAAATGTCGAGGTCGACATCACCGGCCTCGATGCATTGGAGCGACTACGGCGGCACTGCGAGCGGGCAGGTGTGGTCCTTGCACTGGTGCGCGTCAAGCACGCCATTGTTGTTGAACTAGACCGACATGGAGTGGGGGGAAGAATCGGTCATGAGCACATCTACCCGACCCTGCCGACCGCGGTGGATGCCTACCTGAACGACCACGGCAAGACCCGCCCGGACTAGGCGGTCGCGGCGGTCGACCTAGGGGTTGGTGTCAGCGGTGCGCACCGGACCATGACTCTCCAGCAGTGCATAAACCTCGTTTGCGCGATACCGACGGTGCCCACCGAGTGTTCGGATACTCGTGAGCTTCCCGGCCTTGGCCCAACGTGTCACTGTCTTGGGATCCACCCGGAACAGGGCGGCAACTTCCGAGGGCGTGAGGAGTTGCTCCGCATCAGGGATGCGACCGGACATTGCGACCTCCGTGCACTCGGTAATCTGCAGCACACCTGGGTCACGTTCTGCTCGTGCCCCCAACACCGCACGAGCGTACTGTTCCACCCACCGCGCACTCGGGCAAGCAGTTACCCAGCATTCGCCCAGTGACGATGAGGAATTTCCGACGTCTAGATGGGACGAAAGTGACGCACGAGACTTGGGTAGGCCCCTGGGCTGACTTTCAGGGCCACGAGCAGATTGTCATCGCGGACGACCCCGCCTCAGGGCTACGAGCGATGATCGCCCTGCATTCGACTCGGCTCGGCCCCGCCCTTGGCGGCGTCCGAATGTCCCTGTACGCCGATGCTGCCAACCCACAGGCTGCTGCCTACCGGGATGCGTTGAACCTGTCACGCGCAATGTCCTACAAGAATGCGCTGGCTGGGCTTGACCACGGCGGCGGCAAGGCGGTGATTCTGAGCGACCCAGCCATGAAGTCTCCCGAACTCCTACATGCCTTCGGACGCCTAGTGGAGTCACTGAACGGCCGCTACGTCACAGCAGGGGATGTCGGAATGTCCGTTGCGGACATGGATGTCATCGGCCAATCGTGCAGGTTTACGACGGGAATGTCCGAGGAGCAGGGCGGGCTCGGCGACAGCGGGATTCTGACGGCCGTTGGGGTCTGGCAGGGGATT
The DNA here is from genome assembly GCA_032117355.1 of Candidatus Nanopelagicales bacterium. Taxonomy (GTDB): domain Bacteria; phylum Actinomycetota; class Actinomycetes; order S36-B12; family S36-B12; genus REEB460. The sequence continues at coordinate 1,035 of JAULZL010000034.1, read as the reverse complement.
CGGGCGTGTGCTGCGCAGGTCTGGGGCACCCCCGACCTCGCGAATCGACGCATCCTCGTCCTCGGTGCCGGGAAGGTCGGTGGTCGGTTGGTTGGGCACCTGGTTGGCGAGGGAGCCAACATCACGGTCGTGGACCCAGCTTCAGACGCCCTCGACCGCATCGCCAGTGCGCACCCTGGCGTCCGCCGCGGGGCATCCCTCGACGAGTTCATCGATGAGGACTGGGACGTCCTATCGCCAAACGCCCTCGGAGGCCTCCTCACCCACGAGGCTGTGCCGCGCCTGCGCACCCAGGTCATCTGCGGTGGGGCGAACAACCAACTTGCCGCCGCCAGCGTCGCCGAGGAACTGGCCGGGGCCGGAGTCCTCTACGCGCCCGACTTCCTGGTGAACTGCGGGGGGGTCATTCAGGTTGCCGAGGAGGCCCTCAGCGGAGACCTCGAGCGGGCACGCACCAAGGTCCTTCGGGTCTACGAGACCACCGGGCGGGTCCTGGGCCGAGCCCGAGACGAGGGCATCACCCCACTGGCTGCCGCCGAGGCGGAGGCGGAGGACCGAATGGCGGACACACGTGTCGGCCAGGTCGGCGAGCAGGTAGGCTAGGAAGCCGCAGTCGCCGTCTAGGCTGGCTGAAGAGTCGGATTCCGCGAATCGGGGCATGGGCCTCGGATGAGGGGGTCAAGTCATGGGCCGGGGCCGAGCCAAGGCCAAGCAGACGAAGGTTGCCCGTGCACTTAAGTACGGCGGTCCGCAGACCGACCTGGATCGACTGCAGGCAGAACTATCTGGTGGGGAGACCCCTCAGGAGCAGGTGGCAGACATTGACGACACGGAGGACGATCCGTACGCCGATGATCCGTACGCCAAGTACTACGAGGACGATGATGAGGACGACGCTGCAGTCAGCGGTCGCTGATCAGGAGCGGTAGCCACTCACCAGGCTCACCGCGCCGCCGTGGCCGCCCTTCGCTTCGGCATCCCCGGTCTCGCCCTCGTTTCGGTTTCGAACGGTCCCGCATATCCATGCCGCCACAC
>JAULZL010000033.1:0-5899 GCA_032117355.1 Candidatus Nanopelagicales bacterium | reverse complement strand
GCCCAGGGGGATCGCTGTCGTTCTACGCTGGAGGAAACACTGCGCGCCACCTGATGGATGCCACGGATGGCGAGCTTATTGCCACATGGGTACCCGAAGTGGCCGAGGTTTTGGGATGTTCGACCGACATCTTCGAATCACACGTGTTTCAACGCTGGCCGCAGGCAGTGCCGTACTGGTCTCCGGGCAGCCGGTCATCGGCTCGCATACTGCGCAAGAGCCCGAGTGACACCATCCATCTTGCAGGGGACTATCTCGGTTACCCGGGCATGCCGACTGCTTCACTAGCCGGACATAACGCAGGCAACTCCGTCTTCGCGCGACTCAGCGCCTAGATGACACCACCGAGGGAGCGATGCATGGACACGATGGACATCACTGACGTCCCCGAGGCGCTGTGCCTCATCGACGGTCAGTGGATCGCAGGCGACGGCCCATGCAAGGAGACGATCAGTCCTTCAACGGGTAAGCGGGTCAGCAAGGTGCATTTCGCATCCGCGGCCCAGGTCGACGCGGCCGTCAACGCCGCCGAGCGAGCCCAGCGGGACTGGGCCAGGCGTCCCATGGCGGAGCGAGCCGACATCCTGATGCGCGCACTCGATGCGATCGAACCGCATCTCGAGGAGCTGTCCGTGTGGGTCTCGCGAGAGATGGGCAAGACCATCAACGAGTCGCGATATGAGATGGGACCCCTGACGATAGGTGTCAGCAGGGCTGCCGTGGAGGATGCCCGACGTTTCGGCGGGTCCGCGCCTCCCCCGTACGACGCCGCGCATACGACCCGACGGGTGATGACCGTCCATGAGCCCATCGGCGTGGCTGGCCTCATCTCCCCGTGGAACTTCCCCGTGGACATGCTGGTGGGCTGTGTCGCAGCTTTGGTAGTTGGGAACGCCGTCGTCTGGAAGCCCAGCGAATGGGCTCCGCTGTCTCCTCAGCTGACGGCGAAGCTGTTCGCGGAGGCGGGCCTGCCGGCAGGCGTATTCAACCTCGTCTACGGAGGCCCGGAGGTCGGCGAGGAATTGGTCACCCACCCTGGAGTCGGGGTCATCGGCTTCATTGGCAGCACGGCAGTCGGCGAGCAGATCACCCGCGCGGCCGGAGTCAAGCGTCTGCTGCTCGAGTTAGGCGGGAACGGGCCGATGGTGGTCCTTGACGACGCTGACGTGGATGCTGCGGTCGCGTCTGCAGTGGAGTCGTGCTTCTACATGGCAGGGCAGGTGTGCACGGCCGCGGAGCGCCTCATCGTTCACGAGGCCATCCACGACGAGTTCGTCAGCAAGTTGGTTGAGCGCACCAAGGCCTTGCGCATGGGCGACCCGTTGGATGAGTCGACCGAGATGGGTCCCATTTCGGAGGAGCGGATCATGGCCAAGGTCGAGCGCCACGTCGAGGATGCTCGCGCTCAGGGGGCGACCATCGAGGTCGGCGGACGCCGGGACGGGATGTACTACGAGGCAACAGTGCTCACCGGAGTGCAACCCGGCATGCAGATCGCCGACGAGGAGACCTTCGGACCCGTGGCTCCCATCATCAAGGTGGCGAGCGCTGCTGAGGCGCTCGTGATCGCCAACGACTCGCCGTACGGCCTGTCGATGGCAGTGTGGACGTCGTCTCTGAAGACCGCGTTCGAGATGGCCTCTGGACTGCAGGCGGGATCGGTGGCCGTCAACGGCGGCACAAACGACTGGGAGATCAACGGTCCGTTCGGCGGCTACAAGAAGAGCGGAATCGGCCGCGAGCTCGGCGAGGACAGCCTCCGGGCGTTCACCAACGCGAAGACGATCAGTTTCAACACCCTCTGACGGCGCTGGCCGTGCCTGTATCGAGCGGGCGCGGCCATTCGGCAGCACTATTGCGCACGGCTTCCTCGTCCTCTCCCTGATTCCGTCCATGCTGTGGGACATCTTCGCCATCGAGGGGGCGTCGATGCAGATGAACTACGGCTGCGATCGAGTCCGCTTCACGTCGCCTGTCCCTGTCGGCTCCTACCTGCGGGCAAGCGCACAGATCGACTCCGTCCAGCACACGCCCAACGGCGTCAAGGTGCTGACGCGGGCGATCGTCGAGCGCCAGGATCGGGACCAGCCTGCATGCATCGTTGACCTGCTCGCTCTCGTTGTCTTCGACACATGATTCGGGGCCGCCGGACGCGTGGCCGCTGATATGGAAGGGGGTGCGCGGATTGGCCCTTACATGGCCCTTCCTTGACGGGCCTGAGTGGTTCTGGGAGGGTCTGGGTGGGCCGGAATCCGTTGCAATCGCTTGATAGTCGGCTGTCTGCGGTGTGGTCGAGAAGGCCTCTAATCAGTAGGTTCGGGGTTCGAGCCCCCGGCGACCCACTCGAAAGTCATTGTGCTGCAACAGGTTTCGGGCTGCCAAGTGAAAACGTGCGTTGTATATTTGCCGAGTTAACCCTTTCCCTGGCCCTTTCTTTGGTCCTTTCTTCTTCAACCTACGGATAATCAACCGCAGCCCATGTGGAATGGGATCTGCCTGGGTCCGTCGACGGCCAGGTCTGCGCATCGTCGCTTGCGTCTCAGCTAGTCGGTGAGGAGGGCCTCACACTTCGCAGGTTGGTTCCGCTTCATGGCCGCTGCCCACACGAGGCTGAGTGCGAGGAGTCCTCGTCCCAGCAGGACCATCCACAGGTTGGTCAGCCCTTCCTCGAGTCCCCTTCGATTCCTTCTTTGATCCCATGACATCCTCCAACGCTCTCGGCGTTGCGACGCTCGCTGGAATTCGCCCAAGCACGGTGGGGCCAGAATTGATGAGCATTTTCGCAATTGGTACCACCAGTGATTGCCCGCCCCCTCGTGCGGCAGGCCGGCGAGTTTGCCTGCCCGATACGCCTTCGTGGGATTGACCAGGCCAACTGGGAGTCGTTCTCGGGCGCATCCGATGGGGTAGGCCAAATCGCTGTCGTTGTTGATCACCACCGCTGCGTCGATTGTCCCGGTCAGGGTGTCGACCAGAAGGCGCGAAGCGACGTTGACGTCGGAGCCCTTCTCCTCCTGTCGTGCAACTGAGGCCATGAACCTTGCGTCGGGAGCGTCTCGGTTCGAACCGTCCTGGACCAACACCGGCCACTACGGCCGGGTGATGACGGGGCGACCGCCGTTCCCGAGCGTCGGCAGAGGCGCGGTTGCACCCCTCGACACGTAGTTCCCGTGAGAGACCCGCCGCGCTGATCGCCAGTGCCGCAGCTCGGGATTCACTGCAACCAAGCCCCGGCCACGTCAAGGCGCACTTGATACCCTTTGATCGTAAAGGCAACCTTTCCAAGGGGGAGATTCGGAAGTCGGCCCGCAAGCACGGGATCACCACCGACGAGATACGCCACGCTCTCGACCACGCACTTCGCCTGATCGAGTTTGAGTACGACGGAGAGGACCGGCTACTCGTGATCGGAGACAACAGCCACGGGACGCGTCTTGAATTGGTGCTCGTCCCGGCCGCCGACCCCGACCGGGTGACCCACGCTGACCGGTTGCGCCCCAGCCTGTTCGATTACCTGAGGTGACCACCATGACCACGCGAACCAAGGACGCCACCGGCCTCGACGCCCTGAGCCCGGCCACCCATCCGGCCCGCGACGCGGCCGGATTCCGCGCGATTCGCGCTGCTATGCGGCAGGTCGAGGACGCTGATCACATCCTGCGGGACGCTGTGCGGACCGCTAGGGCCGCAGGAGACTCCTGGACGGTCATCGGTGCCGCCCTCGGAACCACTCGTCAGGCGGCGTTTCAGCGCTTCGGCCAGGACTGCTAGCCCAACCATTTAGTCCGTAGGTTCGGGGTTCGAGCCCCCGGCGACCCACTCTCCGAGTCGAGCTCGGTCAGCATCTTGGGCCGCTTCCCCCCAGACGTTGCTGAAATCACTCTGACGCAATGAGACGTACTGAGATCAAGTCGCCGAGTCGCCGGCCTCGAGGGCAAATTCCGCGCCGTTCCCTCCTGACCCGCAACCGGCGTCTGCACAGTAGCCTCGAGCACCTCACTCGAGGAGAGTTCGAGCACGCCCAATACGCGTCCCTCAACCGAGAGCCGATACCCGTATAGGAGCGGCATAGAACCCGGTGCGCTGCATTCCGCGGGAGCACGCCAGTTGCAGCGGCATCCGACGGGTGAAGATCGCTCTCTACCTCGCAGCGTTCGCGGCTTTGCGTCGCGACCCCCTGCTGCGCCATGAATTCCGTCAAGCCGACCCGTGCGGCAACGACCACGTCGAGTGCGAGCGAGCCCGTGGCGACTCGACCGGGTCCCGGCGGCCAGCAGCGCTTTGCCAGAATGACGGCGTGGACGGTGGAGAACTCCCGGCGAGGCTGCTGGCCGAGGTCACTGAACTGGCAGGGACCCTTGTCGACGGCGGCCGGTTCGTTCCCGGGATGAGCGTCGTCGATGGCACGGGTATCCGCAGTTGGTGGTGGCCGCTGCCAGCGGCCAGCGACCGTGCGGCCCTGCGCGCACTTCTGCCGGGAACCGATGTCGCGTCGCACGCCATCATCGCCGATGCTCTCGCCGTCGCTGTCGACCAGCAGGTGCGCGCGCGGGTGGCGGGCGCCGACCTGGTACCCCGACGACCCGGGAGAAGGACGCTGCCGGAGGCCTGGATCACCGCGTTGGGCAAGGAGTCACCATGGCTGGAAGGCTCATTCGACCCCGACCGTGCTCGAGATTTCGAGCAATCGGTGGTCGAATGGGTCCGCTCGGGCCGCGTCGCGGTTGGACGACTCCAGTTGTGCTTGCGCATCCAGGAACCGGTTGATCTCGACGGGTTGGCGCTTCCGTGGGTGGTCGAGGTCCTGATCGAGGACGTCGACGAACCCGGATCACGCATCCCGCTGGAAGCGTGGTGGGCCGGGGCGGCGACGGTCGATGCCGAGGCTGGTCGAGCCCTGCTCGCCGACCTCGCCCGCATGACACGGGTGGCCCCGCAACTTGCCGGGCTGCTCGACGAGGCGGTGCCGGCGAGGGTCGACCTTGACGAAGCAACTGTCACGCTGCTGCTCACGGACCGCGTTGGGCCGCTGACCGACTCCGGGGTCACCGTCCTCCTGCCGTCCTGGTGGACCGGCCGCCGCCGGCTGGGGCTGCGCGCCAAGGCGACCACCCGAAAGGCGTCCCGGTCCGGTGCGGTCGTGACCGAAGGATTCGGGTTGGACGAGCTGGTCGACTTCCGCTGGGAGGCGGCGCTGGGCGAGCAGCGGTTGACGAAGGCCGACCTGCAGACGCTCGAGGCCGCCGCGGCGGCCCGTCGTTCCCTGGTACGACTTCGCGGGCAATGGGTAGAGGTCCGCGGATCGGACGTGGACGGTGTCATGGCCCGGGTCGGCCGATCGCAGAGGGCGAGCGCGGCAGCGTTGCTGCGCATGTCCGTCGGCATACCGGTCGCGTCAGCGCCAGGCGACAACCTCGGCGACATCCCGGTGCACGGCGTGACCGCGACCGGGTGGCTCGGGCAGTTGCTAGACCAGGCGCAGCACGCCCGGGTACAGCCGATTCCGAAGCCTCCCGGATTCAACGGCACACTGCGCGAGTACCAGGCGCGAGGGGTCGGCTGGCTCGCGTTCCTGGGCAGGCTGGGACTCGGCGCCTGCTTGGCCGACGACATGGGTCTTGGCAAGACGGCCCAGCTCATCGGCAGCCTGCTCATCGACCCGTTGCCGGAGCCAACCGTCGTCGTGTGCCCGGTGTCCGTCCTGGGGAACTGGCAGCGCGAACTGGCGACATTCGCACCCGGTCTGCGCGTCATGATCCACCACGGACCCGATCGAGACGTCGACCGATTGCCCGACGCGGTGGCCCGGTATGACGTCGTCCTCACGACCTACTCGCTGGTGGCCCGCGACATCGACGTGCTCAGCGGGATCGAGTGGGGTCGGCTGGTTCTGGACGAG
>JAULZL010000032.1:0-8047 GCA_032117355.1 Candidatus Nanopelagicales bacterium | reverse complement strand
TACGACTGCACCACCCGACCGGAGCCAGCCCCGGATGTCCTCAAGCGCCTTCGTCACGTCACCGCGATAGGCATCCGCTTCGATGCCGTCGAGGTCTATCACCGGGCCACTCGTTCCAGCCGACTCGTCAAGATCAAGGAGTTCCTGGTCAACGGCAAGGGGCGTAACGTCGATCCACGGCCGGCCAAGCACCCGGGCTTGGTCTCGGACCTCCGCAATCGTTTGGTAAGCGGAGCCAGAGAGGTCGATGGGGACGGCGTTTCCGACGGCTGCGTTGTGCCAGGAGGCAGCGAGAAACTCATCGGCCGTGCGCACCAGGTCATGTGCCCGGGTACGGATCCGCTCGGGATCCATCACCACGACCGCAGATCCGACCGGCATCAGGTCGAGCAGGGTGTCCATTCGGTCAACGAGGACGGGGACAAGGGCTTCCATGCCCTCGACATTGATCCCCTGCGCGAGCTTCTCACCCATTTCGGCCACCGCAGGAACCGCACTTGCCAATGACGCAGCCCGGGCGCGAACGTCCGCAGTCAGCAGCAGTTCACGGACGGGCGGCGCGAAAAGGCCAGTGGGCTCTAGTTCCAGGGAACGCTGGTCGGTGACAGCGAAGGACCTGATCTCCTCAATTGAATCGCCCCAGAACTCCACCCGCAGCGGGTGCTCGCCGGTCGGCGGGAAGACGTCCAGAATGCCGCCGCGAACCGCGACATGGCCGCGTCGCTCAACCAGATCCATCCGCTCGTAGCCGAGGTCTACGAGCCGCGCAAGAACCTGATGGAGATCTGCGGTCTCACCTGCGCGAAGCCGGACCGGCTCGACGTCGCCAAGGCCACCTGCAATGGGCTGCAGGACTGCGCGGATCGATGCCACCACCACGTCTACCGAGGGCAGGAGCGGATCATGCTGGCTGGGTTGAGCCAGGCGGTGAAGGACCGATGTGCGCCTGCCGACGGTATCCGCCGACGGCGATAGCCGTTCGTGCGGCAGCGTCTCCCAGGACGGGAAGGTCACCACGTGCAGGGCGGGCTGCAGGCTGGACATGCTCGCCGCGATGTCCTCCGCCTCCCGACCGGTGGCCGTCACCACGAGAAGTGGCAGTTTCACCGGGCCGGAGGTGGCGAGGACAGCAGCTACCAGCGGCTGCAGCGATCCGGGGGCGATGACGGTGGCTCCGGTCGACCCGGTCTGCTGAACCGACTCGCACAGTCGCTTGAACGGTGGGCCTTGGGCAGCCGAGTCCAAGATGCCGATAAGGCTCACAGTTCGGCTGCCTCCACCATTGCGTTGCGCAGGTGGCTGATCAGATCGGGGTGTGCGACCACGAGGTTCGAGACATATGGGGGCATCTGATTGAAGATCACGGCGGATTCGTCCCAATGAGAGGGAGCAAAGCCATAGTGCTCGGCAACCCCATACGGAGCTGCAACGTCCCACTCATAGAACCCGGTGTTGTGCAGGTAGGCCTCGGCCCGGCCGCTCAACAACTCATTGACCTTGGCACCAACGGAGCCCACGTCGAGGACTTCCACGCCAAGACAGGGGATACCCGCCTGGCGCAACCCCTCCTCAAGTAGACGGACGATGTCAGCGAGGTTCTTCGGGGCCCGGGAGCGCGAGGCAACGAGACGAATCGGCCGGTCCGTTGGCAGTGCCGCGATCACTGGATCGATCTCCAACACTGAACGGGTGGTCGCCTGCCCCGGCAGGTCGACGGTTGCAGCCTTCAGTACTTGGGCCCGGGCGTCCCAGAGCGCCACATGCACGGCGAAGTCCGAGCGGCCCTCGCCGAACTCCCTGGTCCCGTCCAGTGGATCGACAATCCAGACCCGCTCGGCCGTCAGGCGAGTTTTATCGTCGATGCCCTCTTCGCTGAGCAATGCATCATCTGGACGAAACTCCGCAATGCGGCTCGCCAGTAATTCATGGGACAGCCGGTCGCCCTCCGCCCGCAACGACTCGATGCGTCCGCTGTCCGCCGGATCGATCTGGCCATAGGACTCGCGCAGGCTCATCAGCAGCACACCTGCCTCAACGGCGATATCGCGCGAGAACTCAGCATCCGATCTGGGGTCCACGTCGTGCTCCATTCCTCAAGGAGTCGGATTGGTGTTGAAGGCATTCTGGGTGCGCTCAAGACCGTTGGTGATCAGCGACTCGACCGCGTCGGCCCCCCGGTCGACCATCAGTCCCAGCCCGGGCCGCTCAGCCGCGGCAAAGGGCTTCAGCACAAAGGCAGCTGGATCCTGCCGGCCCGGGGGACGACCGATGCCCATCCGAACCCGCAGGAAGTCCCCGTTGCCGAGGGCTCGGCGGATACTCCGCAAACCGTTGTGCCCGTTGTCGCCTCCCCCGAGCTTGACACGAATCGCCTCGAAGGGGATGTCCAACTCGTCATGGATGACGATCAGTGATTCCTCATCCACCCCGTAGAACTGCATGATGGCCTTGACCGGCCCACCCGACTCGTTCATGAAGGACTGGGGCTCAGCCACCACAATCGACTCCGATGCACCCGGCGACCCGAGCCGACCCTCCGCAACGAGGGCGTGCGCCCGCTTGTGCCGTGACAACTTGGCACCCACCCGTCGGCACAATTCGTCCGCCACGAAAAAGCCAACGTTGTGTCGGGTGGCGGCGTACTCCGGACCGGGATTGCCAAGGCCGACGATCAACCAGGTCATCGGCTAGGCAATCGACGTAGCGCCGCTACGAGGCGCTCTCGCCTGTGGCCTCCGCGGCCTCGGCTACCCGGTAAGCCTCGGAGTAGCCCTCGGCCTTGGCCTCAGCGTCTGCGAGCGCATTCTCTGCAGCATCCTCGGGGCTCTGACCCTCGGCGAGCGCATCCTCCACGGCGGCGGCCGCTGCTGCCGGATCCATGCCCGCTTCGACTGCTGCCTCTTCCGCCGCGTGGATCGCGTCTGCGATCGCTGCGCGCTCGGTGGCCTCCTCCTTGCCAATGACAACGAGGTCAATGTGCTCGATGAAGCGTCGGACGGGCTCGCGCTGGACGTCGCGGGGCTTCACCACGTGCACACCACTCGGGGCCTGGACCTTCAGCACGACTCGCGGGCCACGCAGGGCCAACTCAAGTTCATGGGCCGGGAGCGCCACATGCTCAACGGCGGAGCCACCGCCGTAGATCACGGCTGGGATGAGTCCCGAACGGCGAAGGCGACGTGAGGCGCCCTTGCCGAAGTCTGTGCGTGCCTGGGCTGCGATGCTGACCTGCGTCACTTCGTCCATCTCCTCGGATACGTGTCCCCGGGCAGGCGTGCGACAACGGGGTCGTCGTCGATCACGGTGCGATCTGCTTCGAACCTTGCCGGGGTCGAAGCGGACTGCTCCCTCGCCGAGGAATGCCGTAACTGTACTCGGTCCGTCAGCGGCCAACGAAACCGCAGGTCAACATCGCCTATCCAATGGCTGTGGGCCACGCCGCCCACCTTTGGCAACATGCGCGGCAAGGGATCCGACTCTCGGCAACTGCTGTTTTCGGGGCCCGATGCGCGGTCGATTCACGTTGCCAGCAGACTCCGGTCATGAGCGAATCAGATGTGAGAATCAAGGTCGGCGCAGATGGTCCCCTGGAGGTGAGCGGACCCGTCATCATCGAGGCTGCGGATGGAACGGTGCTGCGCACCACCGAAAAGGCGTACCTCTGCCGATGCGGGTTCTCGGCCAAGAAGCCGTTCTGCGATGGCAGCCACAAGCGGGAGGGCTTCTCCGACCCGGGGCTGGGTGTTGAGGGTTAGCCACCCCCACCTTCGCCGTTTGTGCCGGATACCGGGACAAACGGGCAAATGAGCCGGGAAGTCGGCGGTTTTCTGCTCGCTGTGGCGGATACCGGGACAAACGGGGAAGGGGGGACGTGGGGCGCGGGTGCGGGTTCAAGAGGGGGCGCGGGTGCGGCCGACTGACTACCGACGACTCAGGACGCAACTGGAAGGGGCCCCCGGACGGATCCGGGGGCCCCTCACGTTTCCTAGCGGGGGTAAATCAGTTGCCGCCCTCATTGAGGGTGACGGTGATCGGCGCGAATCCATCGCCGGTCACGTCCAAGCCCTCCGCTTCGAGGGCCGCATTGGCCGTCTCTGCGTACTGAGTCGTGTAGGACTCAGCAGCGGGCTCCGCCGTCAGAACGGTGGCTGCCTCGAGGTTCTTGGTCCCGAGAGAGATCTCTACGGTCTGCGACCACTTGACGGGATCCAAGACACCGATGCCGGCCGGGGACGGCCACACCAGCTTGTTGACCTCGTTCATCATCCATAGCTGGTGGCTGGCGCCGAGCTTGGAGCCGTTAGCCGTCACGATCGAGGCGCACTCCTCGGCGTTGTCACGGCAGTGGATCCAGCCCTTCAGTGATGCAGTGACGAAGCGCTGCGTCATGTCCTGGTAGGCCGGATCTGACAAGCGCTCCTGCGAGGCCCAGATCGCGTCCTGCAGCATGCCGACGCCCTGCTCCTCGTAGCTGATGACAGTGAAGTCCTCAGGCTTGTAGAGCTCGCCCGTATCCGGGTTCTTCGCCTCGAGCAGCTGTGCGTATTCGTTGTAGGTCATAGCCTCGGCGGCGTCGATCTCCCGCTTCAGCAGGCCCTGCATGTCGAACTGCTGCTGAACGAGCTCGACATCGCTAGCCGGGTCGAGCCCAGCCTTGGTGATGGCAGCAAAGACCTCGAACTCGTTGCCGAAGCCCCAGTTGCCGACCTTCTTGCCCTTGAAGTCAGCAGGTGTCTTGATCCCCGAGTCTGCCCAGGCAACCTGAAGAGTCCCAGACTTCTGGTAGACCTGCGCCACGTTCGTGATTAGCGCACCCTGCTCACGCGAGGCAAGGGCCTTGGGAACCCATGCGATCGCAAAGTCGGTATTGCCCTGAGCGAGCTGCGTCTGAGGAACGATATCGACGCCACCCTCCAGGATGGTCACGTCCAGGCACTGCTCCTCGTAGTAGCCGAGGTCCTTGGCCGCGTAGTAGCCAGCGAACTGTGCTTGTGCAAACCACTGCAGTTGCAGGTTCACCGGTGTGAGCTCAGTGCAGGCCTCCGCGGGTGCGGATGCAGCGGCAGATGCAGCCGCTGAGGCTGCCGGAGCCGCGGACGACTCCGTCGATGAATTTCCGCCGCCGCACGCTGTTAGTGCGATGGCACCGACGGCTACCAGGCCAACGAGCCCGGCAATCCGCCTCGATGCGAGAGAGCGCATCGTGTCTCCTTTCCTTTGGGTGTTTCTCAGACCGATCGGGCTCGGCCTGTCCAGGGGGTCGCCAGCCGCTCAAGGGCGAGGGTTGCCAGGTAGAACAGCAACCCCACCGCAATCGCGGCAACGACGTATGCCCACGCACGTCCGTAGGCGGTGTTTGCAGCAGATGATGCGATCCGCGAGCCGAGGCCCTGCTGAGGGCCGCCGAAGTACTCAGCGACCAGGGCAGCGATGACGGAAAGGGGCGCGGCAATCTTCATGCCGGTGAGGAAGAAGGGAATGGCGTTGGGGATCCGCACAAGACGGGCCACGCGACTAGGTGACGCATTCAGGGATCTCATGAGCTCCAGTTGGGCCGGTTGGACCTGGAGGAGGCCTCGCGTCACATTCACGAATATCGGGAAGAAGACGATGATCACGGTGACCAGCACTCGCGGAGTGCGGCTCGTGATGTCGAACATGTTGTTCAGGATTGGAGTCAGGGCAATGATCGGGACGGCAGCCAGGCCCGCTGCTAGAGGGGTCGCCAACTTGTTGACCACCATGAGTCGGCTGGCAATGAGGGCGATGGCCGTTCCGACGAGGAGGCCGATCATGAGCCCCAGAAGCGCCGTGTAGGCCGTGTAGAGGGCTGCGTCCAAGACTCCGCTGAAGTTGTCCGAAAGGTTCGTGACGATCAGGCTCGGCGCTGGAAGTAGGTAAGGCTTGATGTCATTGACAGCAACTAAGCCCTCCCACAACCCGAGGAAGACCAGTGCCACCAGGACAGGCGGCCAGATCAGGCGAAGACGATGGCTCATCACACCTCGCCGATTCGCGCACGCATATCTGAGTTGGCCAAGCCCCGATTGCCCCGGAGTGCCTCACGGACGGCGGTGACCGCCTCGAAGAAGCGCTCGTCCTCGCGGGTGTCCTCATTTCGATCGCCGAGGTTCACGGGGACGATGTCGGTGATCCTTCCTGGCCGGGGAGACATGACGACCACTCGGTCGGATAGGTATACGGCTTCAGGGATCGAGTGGGTCACGAAGACGATGCTCTTGCCGGTCTCCTTGCGGATCCGCAGGAGTTCGTTCTGCATGCGCTCCCGAGTCATCTCGTCCAGCGCGCCGAACGGCTCGTCCATGAGAAGCAGCGGCGGATCTACGGCCAGAGACCTGGCAATTGCAACGCGTTGCTGCATTCCGCCGGAGAGTTCCCATGGCCGATGGTCGGCGAAGTCGGCCAGTTGCACCATCTCGAGCAACTCCATCGCGCGCTTCGACCGATCCTGCTTGGAGACTCCCTGCAACTCCAGGGGCAACTCGACATTGCGTCGGACGGTGCGCCAGTCAAAGAGCGCCGCCTGCTGAAAGGCCATGCCGTAGCGCTGCTGTTCACGGGCCTCAGCCGCGCTCATCCCAGCCACCTGCATGGTGCCCTTCGTGGCGTGGGTGAGGTCAGCGATGACTCGGAGCAGAGTGCTCTTGCCACAGCCAGACGGGCCGATAAGCGCGACGAATTCCCCGTAGGCCACATCCAGAGTCAGATCGGCAAGAGCCGTGACCTCGTTGGGCTGGCCCTCGTTGAAGACCTTCCACACGCCCTCGGCCTGGACCGCGGGGCTTGTCATCGGGGTGCTCATGCCGAGTGCTCCTTCGGAAGGTTCCGGGTCAAAGCCATATCCAAGGCGGTCACCAGCGCCGCGGCCAGCAGGCCAACCGCGATGGCACCGAAGACTGCGACGTACACCTTGGCAGGTGAGGCAGTCATTTCGCGTGCGTATTCGATGATCAGTCGGCCGATTCCGCCCCGAACTCCGGTGGAGATCTCCGCGACGACCGTGCCGACCACTGCCGCCGCGGCTGAGACCTTGAGCGCAGGCACCAGGAATGGCACCGATGCAGGAAAGCGAAGTTTGCGCAGGGTCTGCCGAGGAGTCGCCGCGTACGACCTCATCAATTCAAGGTGAGTCGCAGTAGGCGCCTGCAGCCCGCGCAGTGCGCCAACCGAGAGCGGGAAGAAAGCGAGGTACGAGGCGATGAACATGACCGAGTAGGTCGTGTTCCACTGGATCGGTCCGATCGAGACCCGATTCCCGATTCCAACGATGAGCGGAGCAAGCGCAATCAGGGGGACGGTCTGCGAGGCAATTACGAATGGGAGCAGGCCCCGCTCGGCGAAGGAGAAGCGTTGCATGATGACTGCCAGCAGCAGGCCGATGCTCACCCCGACAATGAAGCCCCCCATCGCCAGCATGAGCGAACGCAGGGTCGCGGACACAACAGCCTGGAAGACGGTTGTGTCAGAGCCGCGCACTTCAGGCTGGGATGCCCCCTGAATCATCGTCCACACGTGTGGCATGGCCTGATCACCGCTGTCGAAGGGCAGCGGGATCACCGACCCGACGACCTTGACCATCTCCCACATGAGGACGACCAGCAGCACCCCGCCCAGCGCCCAACCCACTGAGGCCAGGCCCCTGCTCAAACGCCGTGACCCGGCACGGCGTCCGCGGGCCGCCACGCTAGGACTTATCACCTCGGAAGATTGGCTCACTGTTCCTTCGATCCTGTGAACGCGCGTTACGGATGGGTTTCAACTCTTTGCTAGGACGGTCTCCTGCACCGCGGGGATTACCTTCCGGCCGTATTCGACAAGGGTGTGATCCTTGTGGTCATGCTGGAGGTAGACAGCGAACTGGTGTACCCCAAGTGCCTCGAGCTCCTCGATGCGGCGAACGTGCTCCTCGGGCGTGCCGATGATGCAGAAGCGGTCGATGATCTCATCGGGAACGAATTCGGCATGCGTGTTGCCGGCCCGGCCATGAGTGTTGTAGTCGTAGCCCTTGCGATGCTTGATGTACTCG
>JAULZL010000031.1:0-10071 GCA_032117355.1 Candidatus Nanopelagicales bacterium | reverse complement strand
TCGCTGCCATTCACCATCGCCATGACGATGCCGATGGCCGTGCTGGTCGCGACGCTCTTCACCTTTGGCCGCATGGCGGCCGAGCACGAGATCACCGCCTTCAAGGCCAGCGGGGTCCGCGTACGCGCCCTGATGGCCCCCGTGCTGGTGTGCGCCATGCTGCTCTCACTGGCCATGGTGGCGTTCAACGATCAGGTGCTGCCGCGCGCCAACCACGAGCTGCGCATCTTGCAGAGCGACATCGCGAAGACCAAGCCCACGCTGGCGCTGCGCGATCAGGCGATGAATGCGATCACCGACCAGTTCTTCCTGCGCGTCGCGCGGAGCGATGCCGCGACGAACAAGCTGTACGACGTCGTGATCTATGACCTCACCAAAGGCCTCGAGCGCAAGACCATCTACGCCGACAGCGGCCTGATTGCGCTGTCCCCGAACGGGGAGGATCTGCTGATCCGCCTGTTCGACGGCTACTCCCAGGAGTTCGTGCGGGGCGACGCGAAGCGGCTGCAGCGCAGCTTCTTCACGGACCAGACCGTGAAGCAGAGCGGCATCACGCGCGGCTTCGAGTCCACCCGCGACGACCAGCACTCCTGCCGCGCCGGTACGCATCAGGTGAAGTGCCGCCTGGTGGGTTGCGCAGCCGCCAACGATCACGGGCGCATCGAGTTCATAGATGAACTCCTTGAGATTCAGTGGCTCGCCGTCACCGCTCACATGCTCGGCTGAAACGGTTGTGCCGCGGATGACAACCATGTCGGCTCCGGCTGCGACCACTCGGGGCGCCAGCTCGGCGGTTCGCTGCGGGCTCACCGCGGCGATCACGGTGATCCCCGTCGACTTCAACTCCGACACCCGCTCGGAGACCAGCCCGAGGTCAACCGGGCGCTTCGCGTAGACCTCCTGCAACCGCGCGGTCACCCCGGGGCCGGATAGGGAAGCGATCTCTCGAAGGATCGGCAGCGGATCCTCATACCGGCCCCACAGCCCCTCAACATTGAAGGCGGCCGGCATCCCGAGACCCGCCAGTGCAACAGCACTTGTGGGGCTGACGACGGAGTCCATGGGTGCAGCGATGAACGGCAGGTCGAATTGGTAGGCGTCGATGCTCCAGGCGGTGGAAACCTCCCGGGTATCCCGGGTGCGCCGACTCGGGGCAATCGCCACCTCGTCCAGGGAGTAGCCCCGACGGGCGCGCTTCGCCCCGCCAATCTGGATATCGCTCACCGGTGTCCTATCGACTGGAGTAGTTGGGTGCCTCGATGGTCATCTGCACGTCATGGGGGTGGCTCTCCCGTAGCCCGGCGGCCGTGATGCGGACGAAGCGGCCCCGCTCATGCAACTCCGGGACGGTGGACGCACCCGAGTAGCCCATGGCGGCCCGGAGCCCGCCGATCAACTGATGTGCAACGGCCGTCAGCGGCCCGCGGTAGGCGACCATGCCCTCGATCCCTTCCGGGACGAGTTTGTCGTCACTGAGGACGTCGTCCTGGAAGTACCGATCCTTGCTGTAGGAACGAGCCTGGCCTCGGGACTGCATGGCACCGAGCGAGCCCATGCCCCGATAGGACTTGAACTGCTTGCCGTTGATGAAGACCACATCCCCCGGCGCCTCCTCGCAGCCAGCGAGGAGTGAGCCGAGCATGACCGTGTCGGCCCCAGCCACGAGCGCCTTGGCGATATCCCCCGAATACTGCAGCCCGCCGTCACCGATCACCGGGACTCCCGCCGGCCGGGCGGCGAGTGAGGCCGCGTAGATCGCGGAGACCTGGGGAACCCCCACTCCGGCGACCACGCGGGTGGTGCAGATGGAGCCGGGACCGACCCCGACCTTGATCCCGTCCGCCCCCGCATCGACCAGGGCCTGGGCCCCCTCGCGAGTGGCCACGTTTCCGCCGACGACATCGACCGCTGTCTGTGCCTTGAGGATCCGCACCATCTCCACGACGGCACGTGAATGACCATGGGCTGTGTCCACGACGAGAAAGTCCACCCCGGCATCGACCAGGGCCATTGCCCGCTTCTGCGCGTCCTCCCCGACCCCGACCGCGGCACCGACGACAAGCCGACCGGCAGCGTCCTTCGTCGCGTTCGGGTACTTGTCGCTCTTGACGAAGTCCTTGACCGTGAACAGGCCCATCAGTCGCCCATCGGCGTCGATGATCGGCAGCTTCTCGACCTTTCGGGTCGCCAGTAGGGCCAGCGCATCATCCGGGGCAATCCCGACCTGGGCGGTCACCAACGGCATCGGAGTCATGACCTCGGCAACCTGTCGGCCCATGTCGTCCTCGAAGCGCATATCGCGGTTGGTGACGATGCCAAGAAGGCGACCGGAGCCATCGACCACCGGCACGCCGGAGATTCGGTAGCGACCGCAGAGTCGGTCCACCTCGGCCAGGGTGTCCGTGGGCGAGCAGGTGATCGGGTTGCTGACCATCCCGGCCTCGGATCTCTTCACGAGATCGACCTGCCCGGCCTGCTCTTCGATCGGGAGATTCCTATGCAGGACGCCGACCCCGCCGTGCCTGGCCATCGCGATGGCCATCCTTGCCTCGGTCACGGTGTCCATGGCGCTGGAGACCAGCGGCACCCGGACGCTGATGTTCCTCGTCACCAGTGACGTGGTGTCGACCATGGTCGGCATGACATCAGATTCGGCCGGCAGCAGCAGGACGTCGTCGTAGGTCAGCCCGAGGTACGCGAACTTGTCTGGCACCTGTTCGCTCATGGGCAAAGGCTACCGGCGGTGGGCCAGTAGGTCTGCCGCCGCGGGATCACTCATCCAGCGGGTGACCATGGCATCGGGGAGCTCGTTGGCGATCGACTCCACAATGGTCGAGGCCCAGTTTCGCCAGCGGGAGGATTCGGGCTCGACCAGCCACATGCTCAGAACGTATGCGGACGGCCACAGCAGCGGTCTGAGTCCAAGCCGGGCCGCTGTCACAGCGGCCGACCGAACCTCCGTGACAGCCTCGTCGACCCACCCGGCCCCGTACAGACAGACCCCCAGCAGCAGACCGGACTTCGCCCGGTGCCGTTCTGACACCACGTCAGCGATGCTGAATGCCGAACGGGCCCATTCGACCGCTTGGGCGTGGTCACCACGGAGCAGGCTTACTTCCGCCCCCACCCAGCCACCCCGAACTCGCAGTCGAGGGCTGGCTTCGTCAAGCAATCCGAACAGGGTCGACCAGCGCTGTTCGGCCACCTGCACCAGGCCCTGCCCAACCGCGTCCGCGACAAGGCCGACCAGTGCGTCAAGCCTGGTGTCACTCGTGGGTTCGGCATCCGCATCCGCCAGGGCACGCTCGTCCCACCCTTGGGCCTCTACATGCTGGTGGAGTTGTCGGAGGACGCTGCCCCGAAGGGCCGCTGCCGAGGACCGCGTGAACCTATCCGGGTGGGTGTGCAAGCGATCCGCAATCGCTAGCGCAAGTTCGTAACGACCAGCAGCCGCGGCGTCGATCGCCTCGGCAACCGAAGCCACCGGGCGCCTCAGGCCCCCACAGAGTGGGCAATGCGCTCGACCGCGTCCTGCAGGCTGCTGACCCGAGATACCCCCGAGGGAAGATCACCGAACCAGCCCGGACCGCCGATCAGGATCGTCGGCGTTGGGCGGTAGTTGGGCAATCGAGCCAAGTCGGCGGCCGCCGCCGAACCGGGGAGTTGGGCCCACACCAGGACGGCCGCCGGACCGGTGCGTCGTACCGCCTCCTCGAGGGCTGACAGAGGCAACCGGTCGCCGAGCAGGCGAGCCGAGACTCCCTCCTCAGCCAGTGCCGCGGCGGTTGCCATTAGAGGCAGAACGTGCAACTCCTCGGCTGCACAAGCCAGAAGGACCGCTCGAGAGCTCACCGGTTCCTGGAGGGATCGAGCGGTGGCGCTGAGGGACGCCCCAATGGAAGCGCTCAGCAGATGCTCGATTTCAATACCGCTCCCGCTGTTCTCCCAGCGCTCCCCCACGCCGATGAGGACGGGGACGATGAGGTGATCCCAAGTCCAGATGACCCCGTGGCGGGCGATGCTGTCGTCGACGATCCCTGAACAGGCGTGGCCGTCAAGGGAAACCGCTGCGCGCGCCAGACCCCTGACCGCTGGCGTGGCCCCCGGCAGCGCCACTACTCGGCCACCACCCGCCCGGCCCTCCGGTGCGGGACGAGCCCGATTCCACCGCGCACCATCCGGCCGCAGCAGGTTGGCGGGTGAGCCAGATGGCGATGACTCCGAAGCCACGGCTCCAGAGTTCGCCTCACGGGCGGCGTCTGCCGGCGGCACCCCGGCAATGACCAACCGCCGCATGTGCTCAAGCCTTGCCAAGTCAGCCGCCGTGTACCGCCGGTGAGCTCCCGAGGCATGCTCAGAGGGGCCGAGGCCGTAGCGACGATCCCAGGTCCGCAGGGTTGCCGGTGCAACTCCCAACTGGCGGGCGACCGCGGCGACCGTCAGCCCCAAGGGCGCTGCGGACGTCGAGGACTGGGGCACGGCGCCATTGTGGGGCTCAGGGAGTAGACGCGCACTTCGGGACCGTCCGGTCGGTATTGACCAACCTATGCAACGCTTTGTAGAGTGTGGACAGCGTCAAAACTAAGACTCCGAACGATATGAGTCCTTATCTGGAGGTCAGTCATGGCAGATGTCTCGCGGCTCCCCGGTCCGAACGCGGATTTCTGGGATTGGCAGATGGACGCCGCCTGCCGCGGTGAAGAGCCGAACACCTTCTTCCACCCCGAGGGTGAGCGTGGCCCGGCCCGACTCGCCCGCGAACGTGCCGCCAAGGCAATCTGTCATGGGTGCCCCGTGATGAGGGAGTGCGCCCTTCATGCGCTCGCCGTTCGTGAGCCCTACGGCATCTGGGGCGGTCTTTCCGAGGACGAGCGTGAGGCCATCTATCGCCGCCAGCGCACGACCGATCGCACCGTCGTTGCGTCTTAGGGAAGTCGTAGCGTCCTAGGGAAGTCGTAGTGCGAGCTCCAGGCTCTCGGCGGTCGACTGATATGCCCGCCCGAACCAAAGCGCCCTTCATCGCATGGGGCTGGGAGCGTTTGCACCACCACCTTTGGTGACAAACCTTGCTAGCCTCCTGCGAAATATTGGCCACGCAACGGGCCAATATTCGACGGGGACCGCGGGTCGTGGCGTTGATCCTGCTCACCTCGGGCGTTCTACGCGGACGGCAAAGGTCCACGGCGGGTGAGGCGGGGGATCGATGATGACCGACCAAGCGTGCGCGGGCGCATCGACCCGAGTTGCCTCCCGTCGACCCCGGCCTTCGCATGCAGTGCGCAATGACGCGAGGCTACGGGTCGCTGCATTGGAAGTGCTCGGCGCCGTGGGCTGGGACTCACTCTCGATCAACCGGATCTCACAGGCGACCGGGCTGGCCAACAGCGTCGTCCTCAAGCGATATCCGAACAAGCAATCCGTGGGCGCTGACCTCTGGCACCGTGAATGCTTCGGCGCCCTGACAGGGGCCCTGGACGCGGCCATCGGGTCTGCACTAACGACCGAGCCTTCCCAACGCAGTGAACAATCATTTCTTGGGGCTATGAAAGCTTTCGTTCACCCGCCAACTCAGATCTCAGCGGCAATTGAACTGGCACTGGGGACGCGATTCGACCCGGTTCTGCGTCCAGTGGTCGCAGACGAGTTGTCCGCCTGGCTGCGTGCCCGGTGCCTGCCCGCCGGGATAGCGCTCAATGAGTGCCGGGCTAGCCAGGCGACCGCGATCGTGGTCTGGGCCTTGGGGCTGGTGATGTTCGCCAATCGACCATGGGTTGCCGACATGGACATCGCACCAGCCTTGACCCACATGCACCGGGCCCTGCAGCGTGAATCACCGGCCCGGCGCCCGCCGGCCAAGACAGCCACCCATCTTCATACATCGGTCTTCGATACCGGCGATCCGCGCATAGACGAGATCATGGATCTTGCTCTGGCTTCGATAGGCCAGGTTGGCTACCGGAGAACGCACCTGCGCGAAATTGCCCATTCGGCGGGGGCAAGCGAGGGATTTCTCTTCTCTCGGTTCCGGACCAAGCTCGACCTGTTCCTCGCCATCAACGCGGCCGCTTACAACCAGGCCTATGAGGACATGCTCACCTACCAGCGTGCGATCGCGGCCCAGGACGGCCCTGGACTTGCGGAGGCAGCCCTGTGGCGCGAGTACCTCGACCCAGCGATCGCAGAGCGGCAGGTCGTCGGCGTGGAGACTGACCGGCTGAGCATCTACGAAGAACGCGTTCGCGAGATCACCCATGCCGAAGAGATCAAGGTCGTGGAGGCACAACTAGCGTCAACGGATCCGAAGGTTCGCCAGGTCATGCTCGGATTCGTGCACCTGGAGTTTGCCTCGGGTCACGGTCTGCCCATCGTCGGTCTGCTGCTCCCGCAGGCCTGGCGACTGCCCTTCAACGTCGTGACCGAGCCATATCTCGAGGGCCATCCCCTCGCGTGACTGATCCCTCAATGGGGAAGATGACCCATGACAAGAGCCGCCCAGACGTTCGTCTGGGCGGCTCTTGTCATGGAAAGTGCTAGTGCGAGTGACCGTGATGCGAGTGGCCGTGCCCGTGGGACTCCGGCTCCTCTTCCTTCTTTTCGACGACCAGAGCCTCGGTCGTCAGCAGCATGGCCGCAATCGAGGCCGCGTTCTGCAGGGCTGACCGGGTGACCTTCACGGGGTCGATGACGCCATCAGCCATCAGGTCGCCGTAGACGCCGGTGGCGGCATTCAACCCGTGCCCGAGTGGGAGCTCGCGGACCTTCGAGACGACCACATAGCCCTGCTCGCCCGCATTCTCGGCGATCCAACGCAGTGGCTCGAACGACGCCCTACGAACGATCCCAACACCAGTTGCCTGGTCGTGGGTCAGACCGAGGTCACCCTCGAGGACGCTGGCGGCCTGAACGAGTGCCGCACCACCTCCGGAGACGATGCCCTCCTCGATCGCAGCGCGCGTCGCGGAGACGGCGTCCTCGATCCGGTGCTTCTTCTCCTTCAGCTCAACCTCGGTATGAGCACCGACCTTGATCACGACGACCCCGCCGCTGAGCTTCGCCAGTCGCTCCTGGAGCTTCTCGCGATCCCAGTCTGAGTCGGTGTTCTCAACCTCGCGCTTGATCTGGGAGACGCGATCTTCAACCGCAGAGTGCTCACCGCCACCATCGACGATGGTGGTGTTGTCCTTGGTGACAACGACGCGGCGAGCCGAGCCCAGCACCTCGAGGCCAACCTGGTCCAACTTGAGACCGACCTCAGGAGAGACGACCTGAGCGCCAGTGAGGATTGCGATGTCCTCGAGGATCGCCTTGCGACGATCGCCGAAGGCGGGGGCCTTGACTGCCACCGACGGGAAGGTGCCGCGGATACGGTTCACGACGAGGGTGGACAGGGCTTCCCCGTCGACATCCTCGGCAATGATCATCAACGGCTTACCGGCCTGAACGACCTTTTCGAGCAACGGCAGCAACTCCTGGACACTGCTGACCTTGCCCTGCACGAGCAGGATGCGGGCGTCCTCAAGGACCGCCTCCATGCGCTCAGCATCGGTCACGAAGTAGGGCGAGATGAACCCCTTGTCGAACTGCATTCCCTCGGTGAACTCGAGCTCCATCTGCGTGGTGCTTGATTCCTCGACCGAGATGACACCGTCCTTGCCCACCTTGTCGAAGGCATCAGCGATCAGCGATCCGATCTCAGCGTCCTGTGAGGAGATGGTCGCCACCTGGGCGATCTCGTCCTTGCCTGCAACCGGGCGAGCTACCTTCAGCAACTCCTCCGACATAGCCGCAACGGCCTTGTCGATCCCGCGCTTGATCTCCATCGGGGAAGCACCCGCTGCGACCTGCCGGAGGCCCTCGCGAACCATCGCTTGGGCGAGGACGGTAGCCGTCGTGGTGCCATCGCCTGCAACGTCGTTGGTCTTGGTTGCGACCTCCTTGGCAAGCTGAGCGCCAAGGTTCTCGTACGGATTGTCGAGCTCGATTTCGCGAGCAATCGTCACGCCGTCATTGGTGATCGTGGGGGCGCCCCACTTCTTGTCAATGACCACATTTCGGCCCTTCGGGCCGAGGGTCACGCGAACGGCGTCGGCGAGTGCGTTGACTCCGCGCTCGAGGCTGCGACGCGCGTCCTCGTCGAACTCCAGGATCTTTGCCATCTATTCACTACTCCTTGAGCGTTCGGGGATGCTCAGCCAAGTGGCCCGCCAAGGCAGCGCGGCGAAAGGCACGCACCGCCAGGGCGGGCCACTTGTCAAGCAGATTGCTTACTTCTCGACGACAGCCAGCACATCGCGGGCCGACAGGAGCAGGTACTCCTCGCCGTTGTACTTGACCTCAGTGCCGCCGTACTTGCTGTAGATGACGACATCCCCGACCTTGATGTCCAGGGGGATGCGCTTCTCGCCGTCTTCGTCGAAGCGGCCCGGACCAACGGCAAGGACCTTGCCCTCTTGGGGCTTCTCCTTGGCGGTGTCCGGGATAACGAGGCCAGAGGCCGTCGTCTGCTCGGCTTCGAGGGTCTGGACCAGGATGCGGTCCTCGAGTGGCTTAATGGTGACCGACACGGTGTCGTCCTCCGAAGGGTCGATAGGCCCAGTTGGGCTTGGGTGGGTACGTCAGTTAGCAGTCCCAGGCCGGGAGTGCCAATGGCAAAGATACGCAGCCGTTAGCACTCCGTCAAGTTGAGTGCCAACCCTGCCCGTGTTCCCGATGTCAGCCGGCACGGGGACTTTGTGGTCGGCCCAGCATGAACACGGCCCTCGATGAAATCGGCTCACAGTCCACACTGAAGCAACCTGCCGCACGCACCGACCATGATGTGGCCGTGGAGGCGGACCCCGGAGACGTGACCGCATGGCTCGCCACGCCCGCCGGCCGGGCGGCCGTCGAACTCGCCAACCAGGCTCGTCACGACCATCCAGGGGACGCAACAGCGGCGGCCACCGCACTTCAGCGATCGGCCAGTCAACTTGATGCCGTCCAACGCGCGATGGTCCTCACCCAGGCAGAACTGCGTGAGCGCGCGTTCAGCCGCTATGGGTTCGACGAGCCCGACCTATTGCTCACCCGGGACGGCCTCGAGCAGGCAACCAGGCCCGAGGTCTCTGCGGAGCGCGTGCGACTGATGGATCTCCCCTTCGGGTCCGCAGTCATTGACGGCACGGCCGGACTCGGCTTCGACAGCCGCGCCTTCCTCCAGGCCGGGCTTCAGGTCACGGCCGTCGAGCGTGATTCAACCGTCGTCAGCCTGCTGCGGACCAATGTCCCCGATGCCCGGGTCATCCACGGGGACTTCACCGACCCGCTGATCCTCAGCCAAGCCATCGAGGCCGTGGATTCGCCGCCGGTGATCTTTCTCGACCCAGCACGCCGCGGCGGGTCGAGGTCGCGGGACGGATCCCGCGCTCGTCCCGAGCGGGATCCGCAGCGGTGGTCCCCGCCCTGGTCCTTCGCCGTAGACCTCGCTTCTCGATTCCGGGTCTGCGTCAAGGTCACTCCGGGCTTCTCCCCTGATCTCGTGCCGAACGGCTGGTGCGCTGCCTGGATCAGCACTCGAAGTGGGCCCGCAGAAGCCTGCCTATTCAGCTGGCCAGCGCTTCCCATTTCGCGGCGTGCCTGCCTTGTCTCGCGCGGAGCTTCCGTGCATATCGACGAGGACGGTCTCGGCACCGCGACGACCGCGGAGGTAGGTGCCTGGCTACATGAGCCGACACAGGTCGTCGTCACCGCCCAGCTGGTCGATCCCCTCGCTCGGCGGACTGGCGTCAGCCGCGTCCACCCGGAAAGCCACTGGTTGACCTCGGATGAACCCGCCCAGAGCACTGGGACGAATGCGCTGCTTGCCAACTATCGAGTTCTGGACGAACTTCCCATGGCTGCGAAGGCCATGCGAACCGCCCTGCGACAACGTGGTCATACGAACGTGACCATCAAGTCGCGTGGGACTCCAATCGACGCAGATGAATGGCGGGCACGCCTACATATGCCAGAGGGCCCGTCCGCATTGGTCGCCATCCTGGCTATCGCTGAATCACGCCGGGCCTATTTATTGGATAGGCACTAACTATTGGA
>JAULZL010000030.1:0-1537 GCA_032117355.1 Candidatus Nanopelagicales bacterium | reverse complement strand
CAGTGGAGATCGATCCGCTCCTGGCAGGGCAATTGGCAGCCACCGTGGCCCGGCACCAGCCGGAGAACGTCGGTCATCTCACGGTGGTCAATGCTGATGCCCTCAGGGTGGAGTCACTGCCCGGCGAGCCAGAGGCGCTGGTGGCGAACCTTCCGTACAACATTGCAGTGCCCGTGCTCCTTCGCCTGCTTGGTGGCTTCGCGTCTATTCGTGAGGTTCTGGTGATGGTGCAGAAGGAGGTCGCGGAGCGACTGGCCGCTGAGCCGGGTTCGAAGGCCTACGGAGTGCCCAGTGTCAAAGCCCGCTGGTTTGGGTCAGTCTCGTATGCGGGGGACGTATCGCCCCATGTCTTCTGGCCCGAGCCGAACGTGGATTCGGGTCTCGTCCGCATCACTCGAGGGCCGACCCCCGTCTGTGCCTCGACCCGCGAACAGGTCTTCGACGTTGTCGACGCCGCATTCGCACAGCGCCGCAAGGTGCTGAGGGGTGCCCTCGCGGACATCTGTGGATCCGCCGCTGGAGCCGAGACGGTTCTTCGGTCGGCAGATGTGGATCCAATCGCCCGGGGTGAGACGTTGAGCTTGCCGGACTTCATCAGGATCAGCGATGTCCTCATCGAGCAAACCAACGCGCCTTCGACCGGGTGAGTGCATAGCCTTTGCCTGTGACGGCGACCTCTGTGACGGTGCGGGTCCCCGCGAAAGTCAACCTCCAACTTTCGGTTGGCCCAGTTCGTGCAGACGGCTATCACGAGCTCGCCACCGTCTTTCACGCGGTTGGCCTCTTCGATGAGGTGACTGCCCGAGAGCACCCTGACGGCATTGCGCTGTCGATAAGTGGCGAGGGGGTGGGGGAGCTGCCAACTGATCGCGGCAATCTCGCCTGGCGAGCGGCGGAATCATTGGCTGTCTTTGCCGGGATTGAGCCGAGGGTGTCCCTGCACCTGGCCAAGCAGATCCCGATTGCCGGTGGCATGGCCGGTGGCAGCGCCGACGCCGCGGGTGCCTTGCTCGCCTGCGATGCGCTCTGGGAGCTCGGTACCCCGCGGGAAAAACTGATGGATCTCGCAGCGGACCTTGGATCGGACGTGCCGTTCGCCCTTCACGGCGGAACTGCCATCGGGACGGGACGAGGAGAGAAGCTGACCCCGGTGCTGGCCCAGGGCAGCTACTTCTGGGTGTTCGCGCTTGCGGACGGCGGGCTATCGACCCCTGCGGTGTACTCCGAGTGCGATCGACTGCGCTCCGGACGAGCGGTGTCCCCGCCCTACATCTCAGACATGCTCATGCAGGCGCTGCGGGCTGGGGATGCGATCCTGCTGGGCAAGTCGCTGAGCAACGACCTGCAGTCGGCGGCTTTGTCACTGCGGCCCTCACTCGTCCAGGTTCTCGAGGTCGGTGAGGAGTGCGGCGCCCTCGGCGGACTGGTGTCAGGCAGTGGTCCTACCTGCGCGTTTCTGGCCCGGGACGAGGCCCAGTCCATTGACCTGGCTGTGGCTCTTTCAGCTTCTGGAGTGTGCCGGACGGTGAAGCGGGCG